>CAKRFH010000088.1:0-12755 GCA_934320555.1 uncultured Roseburia sp. | reverse complement strand
GTGCCAGTAGTGGCTAGCCAATAACACGGCAATGCGCACATGCAAGCTTAGTACCGTTGCCAGCGACACATAGCGGGAGCGTGTTTTCCGGTCACATGCCCCACCGTCCCCATTCCCCAACACACTAACATCCGTATGCAGAAATCGAGCCATTCACCCCAACCAATGAAAGGAAACTAAATTTTTATGGAAAAACGTGTCATCTCCACCCAGGTACAGGAGGAAGACATTAAAATAGAAAAAAACCTGCGACCGCAGACCTTAGACGACTACATCGGTCAGCAGAAAGCGAAAAAAAATCTGAAGGTCTACATCGAAGCCGCAAAATTGCGCGGTGAGTCCCTCGACCATGTACTCTTCTTCGGACCTCCGGGGCTGGGAAAGACAACCCTCGCCGGCATCATCGCAAACGAGATGGGAACCCATATGAAAATCACCTCGGGACCTGCGATCGGCAAGCCGGGAGAGATGGCAGCGATCCTAAGCAACCTTCAGGAGGGAGATATCCTCTTCGTCGATGAAATCCACCGTCTCAACCGTCAGGTGGAAGAGGTGCTCTATCCGGCGATGGAAGATTATGTGATTGATATCATGATCGGAAAAGGGACGACAGCCCGCTCCATCCGTTTAGATCTCCCGAAGTTTACCTTAGTCGGTGCCACGACAAGGGCAGGGCTTTTGTCTGCACCGTTACGAGACCGCTTCGGTGTGATCCATCATCTCGAATTCTATACCGTGGATGAGTTGAAGACGATCATCCTGCATTCCGCGGCAAAGCTCGGGGTTGAGATCGATGAGGAGGGCGCTTATGAGATGGCGAGAAGATCAAGGGGAACTCCACGTCTTGCCAACCGCCTGTTGAAGCGTGTGCGTGATTTTGCTGAGGTCAAGTACGACGGCAGAATTACAAAAGAAGTCGCTGCATTCGCCTTAGATCTTCTGGAGGTAGATAAATACGGACTTGACCAGAATGACAGAAATATCCTGATGACCGTGATCGAGAAGTTCCACGGAGGACCGGTCGGCCTGGATACATTAGCAGCCTCCATCGGGGAGGATTCCGGAACGATCGAAGACGTATACGAGCCGTTCCTTGTGCAGAACGGATTCATCATAAGAACCCCGAAGGGAAGAATGGTGACAGATTTGGCGTACCAGCATTTTGGAATTGTAAAATAACAGAAGGAGGAGATGCAGATGTCCCGAAAAAGTAATGTGGAAGTGAGTATCGGTGGAAAAGTGTATACATTAAGCGGGTATGAGGGAGCAGAGTATCTGCAGAAGGTGGCATCTTACTTAAACCGCAAAATCAGCGAGATCCACGCAGCAGAAGATTACAGAAGGCTTTCCCCGGAGATGAAGGCGATGCTTTTGCAGCTAAATATTGCGGACGATTATTTCAAGGCGAGAGACCAGATTGAGCGTCTGCAAAAAGAGAACGAGCGCAAAGACAGGGAGATCTATGATCTGAAGCACAATCTTGTCACAAGCCAGTTAGAGGTCCAGAAGAACAAAAAAGAGCTGGAAGAGTTAGAAGAGACAAACAGAAAGTTGAACGAGGACAAAGAGGAGCTGACTGAGCTGTTAGACGAAGCGCTTGCAGAGGAGACAGACGAGGCAGAACCGTCAGAAAAGAGCGAAAAGAATGAATAACAGAAAACTGGAATTACTGGCACCGGCCGGTTCCTATGACATTTTTACGGCAGTGTTACATGCAGGGGCAGACGCTGTCTATGTCGGTGGAAACCGGTTTGGGGCAAGGGCGTATGCCAACAATTTTTCCGAAGAGGAGATGCTTCGGGCAATCGATGAGGCACATATTCATGGCAGGCAGCTGTATCTGACAGTGAATACGCTGATGAAGGAAGAGGAGCTGCAGGAGTTATATGACTACCTGCTTCCTTATTATAAACAGGGGCTCGATGCTGTGATCGTACAGGATATGGGGGCGTTTTCCTTTATCCGGGAACAGTTCCCGGGACTTGATATCCATACGAGCACGCAGATGACGGTCTGCAACCGGTATGGTGCACAGAAGATGAAGAAACTCGGAGCAACGAGAGTCGTGACGGCGAGGGAAATGTCCTTTGCGGAAATCAAAGATATTGCGACAAACGTAGACATTGAGATTGAGAGCTTCGTACACGGGGCACTCTGTTACTGCTTTTCCGGGCAGTGTCTTTTAAGCAGCATGTTAGGTGGCAGAAGTGGCAACCGGGGCAGATGCGCACAGCCATGCCGTCTCCCGTATGAAGTGTACGATGCCGGAAGGAAAAAGATTACGGTGGAGCCTTATGTGTTAAGTCCGAAAGATCTCTGTACGATTGACATGATTCCACAGTTGGCAGAGAGCGGAATCTATTCTTTTAAAATAGAAGGGCGCATGAAGCAGGCAGAGTACGCGGCAGGTGTCGTCTCTGTTTACCGGAAATACATGGACCGGTATCTCGAATACGGTGCAGATGGTTATAAAGTCTCGGGAGAAGACCAGCGAAAGCTGTATGATTTCGGCAATCGCAGCGGCTTCACCGACGGATATTATAAGAGGCACAACGGCAAAGAGATGATCACGTTCGAGAAGCCGAACCACACGAAAGCGAACGATGCGCTTTGGAAGTCAGTGCGGGAGCAGTTCTGTGAGAGCAAAAGAAAAGAAAAAATCAAGGGAAACTTAATACTTTCCAAAGATTTACCAGCTACAATAGAAGTATCGTTCGGGGAATTCTCTTACCGTGCCGATGGTGATATCGTACAGGCGGCGTTAAAGCAGCCTCTCTCTGCGGAAAAGATTATGGAGAATATGAAGAAAACCGGAAATACACCGTTTGAGTTTGATACCTTAGAGCTTACGATGAATGAGGCAATTTTCCTTCCAATGAAATCTTTGAACCAGCTGAGGAGGGATGCGCTTGACGGACTGTCTGAACAGATCTTAGCCGGGTATCGGAGAAACGAGCCACAGAGCCAGACTGTCTGGAAAGAAAGACCGGAACACAAAGATTTGGACCATAACAGGACGCATCTTGCAGTTTCCGTGGAACAGCGGAGCCAGCTTGCAGCAGTGCTGGAACGGGAGTTTGTGGAGGCGGTCTATCTGGATGCGGCATGCTATAGCAGAGTGCATTTTACCGAGGAGCTTGCGGCTGATGTGGAACAGATCAGAGCGGCAGGAAAGAAAGCCTATTATATCTGCCCGACTGTTTTCAGAAAACAGACGTCAGATTTCTATCTCGAAAAGAGGGAAGCGCTTCTGCCAATTCCGCTTAACGGGCTTGTGGTAAAGAGCTTTGATGCGCTTGCCTTTGTGAAACAATACTGGAACACACCGGAACTGATCGCGGATCAGAATATGTATACCTATAACAGCCTTGCGATTGAGATGCTTAAGGACGAACAGATAAGCCGCATGACGGCACCATTTGAACTGAATCGGAAAGAATTAAGAAACCGGTCAAACGGTGACAGCGAGATGGTGCTCTACGGTTATCTGCCGTTGATGACTTCAGCACAGTGCGTGCATGCGAATACCGGAAGATGTGATAAGAAACCGCAGATCACTTATCTGAAAGACCGGTATGGAAAATATTTCCCGGTGAAAAATAATTGCATGGATTGTTATAATACAGTTTATAATACAACGCCATTACTGTTATTTGCTTTAGAACCGGAGCTTCTGGCAGCAGGATTTTCCTATTTCAGGCTGGCATTTACGGTTGAGAGGGAAAAGGAAGTAAGGCGGATCTTAGATGTTTATGAGGCGGTTGTGTCAGAACAGAGGGCAAAGCTGTCTGAGGTTTATGACGGGGATTACACGAACGGGCATTATAAAAGAGGAGTAGAGTAACCTATGACAAATCTCATCACGGAAATGTCGAAGTATTTCATGATATTTATGTTTGCATTTTATACCTATGAATGCTTCGCGGCATTTCGGCCGAAAATAAAACCGGAACAGAGGAAACATATTTTAAGCAGGCAGTGTGCTGCGGTATTTCTGATCCACTTTGATGCATTTTTAGTCCTGTATCTGGTGACAGAGGATATCACGCTGTGGGTGTTCTATGCAGCGCAGGCGGTACTTCTCTCGGTGATCCAGACGTGCTACCAGCTGTTCTACAGTAAGTCGTCAAGACTTCTGACCAACAATCTGTGCATGCTCTTAGGGTTGGGCTTTGTCATGCTGACAAGGCTTTCTGTAGACAGCGCGAGAAAGCAGTTTTTCATTGCGGTGGCATCCACGGTACTCTCACTGATCGTGCCGGTTTTTATCCGGAAAGTCGGGTTTGTGCGGAAAATGTATCCATTTTTTGCGGTATGTGGGATCGCGGCACTGCTTCTTGTGGCGGTGGCTGGTTCCACAAGCTACGGTGCAAAGATTTCGATTTCGATTGCCGGGATTTCCCTGCAGCCGAGTGAATTTGTGAAAATCGCATTTGTCTTCTTCGTGGCTGGCATGCTGTACCAGAAGACAGATTTCAGACAGGTGTGCATCACAAGCGCGGTGGCGGCAGTCCATGTGCTGATCCTTGTTTTCTCTAAGGATCTCGGAGCGGCATTCCTCTTATTTGTAACCTACGTAGTGATGCTGTATGTGGCGAGCCGGAAGCTCTTGTACTTTGCAGGAGGACTGGCGGCGGGCAGTGCGGCATCCGTTGTGGCATACCATATTTTTTCCCATATCAGGGTGCGTGTGCTCGCATGGAAAAATCCGCTTGGCTACATTGACAAAGAGGGCTATCAGGTATCACAGTCACTGTTTGCCATTGGAACAGGCGGCTGGCTTGGCATGGGACTATATCAGGGCATCCCGGACAAAATCCCGGTCGTGAAGCAGGATTTTATCTTTTCAGCGATCGCGGAGGAGCTTGGCGGCATCTTTGCGCTGTGTCTGATCCTGGTATGCTTCAGCTGTTTTCTGATGTTTATGAACATTGCGATGCAGATGAAGGATCAGTTCTACAAGCTGGTGGCACTCGGGCTTGGTACAGTCTATGCGACCCAGGTATTCTTAACGATTGGCGGTGCGACAAAGTTCATCCCGTCCACGGGTGTGACGCTGCCGCTTGTCAGCTATGGAGGAAGCTCACTGCTTTGCTCGATGATTATTTTTGCAATTATTCAGGGACTTTACATTTTAAGGCAGGATGAAGGAGAGCGGAATGAACCGAAAGTCAGAAACTACAGGAAGACAGGAAGAAAGAAAACAGGATTCGAAAAAGCGGACATCGAAGACTTCTCGTAAGAAGAACAGGGAGTTTGCGGTCATTACATATACGTTTCTCGTGCTTTTTGTATGTATGATGGGATATTTTGTTTATTTTCAGGTGTCGGAGAGCGAGACCTTCATCAACAGCCCTTATAATAAGAGGCAGGATCTATTCGCAAAGAAGGTGGTCCGGGGAGAGATCCTCTCTTCGGACGGGTATGTGCTTGCACAGACTGTCACGGATGACAGCGGAAAAGAGACGAGGGAGTATCCTTATGAGAATATGTTCGCCCATGTTGTCGGTTTCGCAACGAACGGAAAAGCCGGGATCGAATCGACCGCGAACTTCAATCTGCTCCGTTCCCATACTTTTTTTCTGGAAAAGATCGTGAACGGACTGCAGGGTGAAAAAAACGTCGGGGATAATGTGGTTACAACATTAAACTATAATTTGCAGCAGACCGCTTATCAGGCACTTGGAAACTATGACGGTGCGGTAGTCGTGCTGGAGGCATCCACGGGAAAAGTGCTTGCGATGGTGTCCAAGCCGGACTATGACCCGAATAAAATCGCGGAAAACTGGGAAAAACTTACAGCGGAGGACAGTGACAGCACAGTGCTTTTAAACCGTGCCACGCAGGGGCTGTATCCGCCGGGATCTGTTTTCAAGATTTTTACAACCTTAGAATATGTGCATGAAAATCCGGATTATGAGGCTTATTCCTTCGACTGTAACGGAAGCTTTACATCGGACGGTTCCGTGATCCACTGCTACAATAACAAACGGCACGGGACGGAGAGCCTTTCCGATTCTTTTGCCAATTCCTGTAACGCTTCCTATGCATCGATCGGGCTTTCCCTGGATGCAAACCAGTTTGAGACACTGTGTGAGGGGCTTCTGTTTAATAAGGATCTTCCGGTGAAGTTCGAATCTTCGAAGAGCAGCTTTGCACTGAGCGATGATGCCGGGGATTCCATAAGGATGGAGACGGCTATCGGACAGGGAAAAACGCTTGTGACACCGATGCATATGGCAATGATCGCCTCGGCGATCGCAAATGACGGCATGTTAATGAACCCATACGTCATTGACCATACGGAAAATTATGAGGGTATCGAGGTAGACCGGAATGAGCCTGTGGAATATGGACAGATTTTATCGGAGCAGGATACGGAGGTATTGCAGAGCTTTATGGAGCAGGTGGTGCAGGAGGGAACCGGCACCAAGCTAAAGGGAAGAAGCTATACGGCAGCCGGAAAAACAGGTACGGCAGAGTTTTCCACCTCGTCAGATTCCGCACATTCCTGGTTTGTGGGCTATGCAGACCGGGAGGATATGGAAGACATCGCGGTGGCGGTGATCGTGGAGGATTCCGGTGCCGGAAGCGAGTATGCGGTTCCGGTTGCAAAGAAAATATTTGACGCATATTATGGTGACTAATAGTTGCGCGATAATTTGAAAAGTATTATACTAGACATAAGTTTTGAAAAACCACATCAGGAGGGATTGCAATGATAGAAGCGACGAGCTGTGGTGGTGTGGTAATCTTTCGAGGTAAAATACTTCTCTTATATAAGAACTATAAGAATAAATATGAGGGGTGGGTTCTTCCGAAAGGAACTGTGGAAGCAGGGGAAGAATTCCAGGATACTGCAACACGTGAGGTTTTAGAGGAAACAGGAGCGACAGCAAGTATTGTTAAGTATGTTGGCAAGAGCCAGTATACGTTTACCGTTCCGGAGGATACCGTGGAGAAGGAAGTCCACTGGTATCTGATGATGGCGGACAGTTATTACAGCAAACCACAGCGTGAAGAATATTTTGTTGATTCCGGATTTTACAAGTATCATGAGGCTTATCATCTGTTAAAGTTCTCGAATGAGAAGCAGATCTTAGAGAAGGCTTACAATGAGTATCTGGAACTGAAGAAGAATAATTTGTGGGGAGCCCACAAGTATTATTAAAATGTGAGGATTTGCATGGAATGGTATGACGAATTATACGTTGGGGAGAGCATCCGGCAGAAGGAGAAGAAGGTCAGATGGAAGATCCGCCACAATGCGGGGCAGATCAATATCTATGTAATTACCTTAGCTTCCAATCCGCAGAATCTGCTTGATATCATTCCGTCACATGAGCTCCTGCAGAAGGGATACCCGAAGAAGGGGCTGTATGTGGTAGGGCTTGCAAAAGGCTACGATGAGGCGGTCGATGTGGCAGTCTCGATCATAGATGAAGTGTTCCATGAGACCGGGGCATTTGAGATTGCTGCTTACCTGAAGGCGAAGAGCAGAGGAAGGAGAACCGGCACATGAGCGTGGTACTTACCGTGTTGAAGATTTTGGGTATGGTGCTCCTTGGAATATTAGCGCTTGTCCTGTTCCTTCTATCGGTGCTTTTGCTTGTTCCGGTGCGGTATGCAGTTTCCGGTTCTGTGGGTGATTCCGTGAAGGTTTCCGGGAAAGCCGGCTGGCTGCTTTCTGCGATCCGTTATGAATTTTCACTGGAAGATGGGGAAGCTACAGGTGGCGTCAGAATCTTCGGGTTCCGGGTCAGAAGGAAAGCGAAGGTGACGGAAGCGGAGCTAGAGGAGGATGCTGCGGAAGCAGAGCTTGCAGCAACGGAGCTTGGGACAGAAGATGATGCCCGGCCGGCAAAGGAGAGTGGTTCGACCGGTCAGGTGCAGGAGCAGGATGATCTGCAATGCAATAGCGAACAGAAAGAAACGGGGGATGCCCGGGAAAAAGATTCAGGTAAAGCCAGCAACAAGAATGTGCTGCGCAAAATCAAATCTCTCTGGCAGACGATAAAAGAACTCCCGGGAAAAATAAGCAGACAGTTCCGGAAAATCCGAAGAAGCCTGCAAAATGCAAAGAGCTTTGCAGAAAGAATCCATAAGCTTTTCACCGATGAACTCAATCAGTATGCGGTGAAGAAGATCTGGGCACAATGTCTGTATCTGCTTGGGCATTTCCGGTTCCGGAAGATGTACACAGACCTGACGTTTTCCCTGTCAGATCCGGCATGGACGGGACAGGCACTCGGAATCTTTAGCATGATACCTCTTTTTTACCAGTATGAGGTGCATCTGTATCCGGATTTTGAATCGGATAAACTGTATGTGCAGGGGGATTTTGAGATAAAAGGCAGGATCCGGCTGGTTCATCTGGTGGTTGTGACAATCCGTTTGCTGCTCGACCAGAAGGTGCGGACATTCGGAAAGAGAATGATCGCCCTGGTACAAAAGGAAGATGCCTGATACAACAGGATAAGTTTCAGACAGAAGAGAAATTTTTCCGGCAATTCAGGAAAAGAAAAGTAAGCAGGATATGAGATAGATCCGGATTAGAAGAAAGGCGGGTAATCAAAATGGGAGATAACAGTTTTCATACAACAGTAGAGTCACTTTTTAAAGGAATGGACAGCTTTATTACAACGAAGACGGTTGTAGGCGATGCGATCCATATCGGGGATACCATTATCCTTCCGTTAGTGGATGTATCGTTCGGTGTGGCAGCCGGTGCGTTCAGCCAGGAGAAGAAGAACAACGGAGCCGGAGGTATGGGCGGTAAGATCATGCCAAGCGCGGTGCTTGTGATCCAGAACGGAACGACAAAGCTTGTCAATATTAAGAATCAGGATGGCGTGACAAAGATCTTAGATATGGTTCCGGATTTTGTGAACCGTTTTACTTCAAAGAAGGATGAGACGACAGAGGAAGAACAGACGGTGAAAGAGACCGATGCGGATGCGAAGAAAGCCGCAGCTTCTGAGATGGAACAGATCTTAAAGGAATCTGTGAAAGAGGAGGAAGCGTAAGGAAAAATGACAGACTGTGCTGCTGGCTTGCAGAAAGCTGTGGAGCGGCATATGCCGGAGACGAACGGAATATCAAGTGGTAAGAATACGGAAGAGACATATATTATAATAAGTAATATATGTCTTTTTTGGTGTCTGCATGAGACGGATTTGGGGATTTGCCTTATTTTTCTTTGGACTTGGAATGCTTGCGATGCTTCTGATCGGGAATACACTGATCGGATGCTTTATAAGTGGGATCTGCCTGTTGGCAGGATATTACATGTTCTGTTGTTAGAAGAGATGGATGGAAAGCGGTGGGATAGAAGCCGGTATACAGAAAGGAAAACCGGCACGGATATGGATAAGAATAGAAAACGGTATACAGCAGGAAGATGTGCAGGTATGCTGATAAGACAAAAAAAGAGAACTGCATCAGCAGTTCTCTTAAGCGTCAAGACTAAGCTCTTTCAACTTTACCGGATCTCAAACAGGAAGCACATACATATAATTTTCTAGGTGTTCCGTTAACTTTGCAGCTAACACGTTTGATGTTTGATTTCCACATTCTATTTGATCTTCTATGAGAATGGCTGACATTATTTCCATAATGAGCGCCCTTTCCACAAACTGCACATTTTGCCATTGTTTTGCACCTCCTCGCATTTTCCTAAGCCTATATCTTTGAACAGGCTCACAACATGATTTATTCTAACAGAAAAAAACAGATATTGCAAGCATATTTTAAAAAAAATATAAAAAATGTAATTTATGACTATGAATTTGAAAGAAAAGCGGTTATAATAAAACATAAACTAGCGTTATTATGTGCAGAATGATAATTAGGAAGAAAGGCATGGTTAGATAATATGAATGGACAGATGGAGACCAAATTAGGCAAGGTTACAATAGATCCTGAGGTAATTGCAACATACGCAGGCTCTGTAGCGGTAGAATGTTTTGGTATCGTTGGAATGGCAGCCGTTAATATGAAGGACGGGCTTGTCAGATTGTTGAAGAAGGATTATATTACACATGGTATTAATGTGTCTGTGAATGAAGAGAACAATATGATCACAATTGACTTTCATGTCATCGTGGCATATGGCGTGAGCATCAGCACAGTATCTGATAATCTGATCGAGACAGTCAGATATAAGGTAGAAGAATTTACCGGCATGCAGATAGAAAAGATTAACATATACGTTGACGGCGTACGTGTGATTGATTAAGGAGGATTAGAACGTGGAAATCACTACGATAAATGCGGAGCTCTTTGCAAAGATGTTTCTGGCAGGGGCAAACAATCTGGAAGCTAAGAAAGAATGGATCAATGAACTGAATGTATTCCCGGTTCCGGACGGAGACACCGGAACAAATATGTCCATGACGATCATGTCAGCAGCGAAGGAAGTAGCGGCAATGACAGATCCGACTATGGCTTCCCTTGCAAAGGCAATTTCTTCCGGATCCCTGCGTGGAGCCAGAGGTAACTCAGGTGTTATCTTATCCCAGTTATTCCGTGGGTTTACCAAAGTGATTGCAGAGTACGATGAGCTGAATGTCAGAATTATTTCCGATGCATTCCAGAAGGCAACCGAGACTGCTTACAAAGCTGTTATGAAGCCGAAGGAAGGTACCATCTTAACCGTAGCCAAGGGAATGTCCGACAAGGCAGCAGAGCTTGGTGAGGAGACAGATGACCTTGTTTACTTCTGTGAGGAGATCATCAAAGAAGGTGACCATGTATTAAGCAAGACTCCGGATATGCTTCCGGTCTTAAAGCAGGCAGGCGTTGTCGATTCCGGCGGACAGGGACTCATGCAGGTATTAAAGGGAGCCATGGATGCGCTTCTCGGCAAAGAGGTTGATTATAATATAGAAGCAGCCGCTCAGCCAACAGAGAAGAGCAGCTCTTCGAATTCATACATTGATGCACAGGCAGAGCAGGAGATTACCTTTACCTACTGTACCCAGTTCTTAATCATGTTAGAGCATCCGTTTACAGAAAAACAGGAGATGGACTTCAAGTCTTACTTAGAGTCTATCGGTGATTCCATCGTAGTTGTCGCAGATGACGAGATCGTGAAGGTACACGTACATACCAACGATCCGGGCAAGGCAATGCAGAGAGGTCTCACCTACGGAAGCCTTACCACCATCATCATCGAGAACATGCGCTTAGAGCGTGATGAGAAGATCTCTGCCATGAAGGAAAAAGAAATGCAGAGCACACAGACTGCAGAGCAGGAGATCAAAGCGATGGAGGAGCTGACCGCAGAGGAAGAAGTTCAGACAGAAGAAAAAGAGATGGGATTCATCTCTGTCAGCATCGGCGCAGGTATCAACGAGATTTTCAAGGGTCTTGGAGTGGACCACATCATCGAGGGTGGACAGACCATGAACCCAAGTACCGAGGATATGCTTCAGGCAATTGAGAAAGTAAATGCCAGAAATATCTTTATCCTCCCGAATAACAAGAATATCATTATGGCGGCAAATCAGGCAGCGTCCTTAACCGAGGATAAGAATATCATTGTAATTCCGACCAAGACGATCCCGCAGGGCATCACAGCACTTGTCAACTACATCCCGGACAGCACACCGGAAGACAATGCGGAGCGTATGACGGAGGAGATCCAGTTAGTTAAGACCGGTCAGGTGACTTATGCAGTCCGTGATACCATCATCGATGACAAAGAGATCCGCCAGGGCGACTATATGGGAATCGGCGACAAAGGCATTCTTTCAGTCGGCACCGATATGACAAAGACCGTCCTTACGATGATCGCAGAGATGATCGACGAGGATTCTGCGCTTTTGAGCATCTACTACGGCGAAGATATGGATGAAGATTCCGCGAATGCTATCGCTGAGAAAGTGGAGGCATCTTACCCGGATGTGGAAGTGGAAGTGCACAGCGGCGGACAGCCGATTTACTACTACGTTATTTCTGTAGAGTAAGGTTCTTGTGTGGGGGAGCGGTGAAACTCGAGCGTTAGGCTGTGGAGGATTGCGAAGAAGGGCTGTCCGGATTGCAGACACGTTCTCACTCCGCGTCGCTCGCAGCGGTGCTAAGAGTGCAGGGGCGCATTGCCTTTTATCGGCAAGCCTCTACGGTCACTGCGCCCCTGCGCTCTAAGAACCGGCGGCTCCTCAAGGTCTGCAACCCGGACAGCCCTTCTTCGCAATCTGCCGAGGGGGATGAACGAGTTTCACCTTGGCGAACCTGTAGTGTATGTTAAAAATGAAAAATTTAAAAGGATTGGCTGTTATACAGAAATGCGGGCTTGGTGTCTATGGATTAGATGCGAAGTTGCTTTCCTATGACAGCTCCTTTTTTGTATTTGGAAAATATACGCTATATTTATATATATTATTGTGACAATTGTCCGCATGCCATTTTTGAAATTATATTTTATATTTTGCATGAATTGTAATAATTAATTTCGGGCATCATAATTGTTTATATTGAATGTTCCAACACGATGTATACAAATACTACATTTAATGTGAAGGATGATTAGACTATTCAATGTGATTATATAACGGAAAGGTCTTAGAAGCGAAACTCGCACACAAACCTGGCGAAGATTTGGGAAGAGGGGCAGCCCGCCGGGAAGACCTTGAGGAGCCGCCGGTCCTTAGCTTGCAGCCGAGCAGAGGAAGTGATGGCTAGCCAGCAACCTGGCGCTGCTCGGCTGGAAGCTTAGTACCGCTGCGAGCGACGCGGAGTGCAAACGTGTCTTC
>CAKRFH010000087.1:0-12917 GCA_934320555.1 uncultured Roseburia sp. | reverse complement strand
GGGAGCACACCGCACTTTCGGCTCACAGCCTGACGTCAGGGCGGCTGCATAACCTATCGAAGGGCGGGTAGTCGAATGATGAACTTAAGTTATATGAAGATAAATGCAGAAAAAGAAAGGAACAACCATGAAAATTTTCCTTCCAGAAAAAGTGAAATATATTATAGAGACCTTAACGGATGCAGGCTTCGAAGCCTACGCAGTGGGCGGCTGCGTCCGTGATACCATCTTAGGGCGGACACCGATGGATTGGGATATCACGACATCCGCGAAGCCGGAGCAGGTGAAAAAACTCTTTGCACATACCATCGACACCGGAATCCAGCACGGGACGGTCACGGTCATGCTCTCCCATGAGGGCTTCGAGGTGACAACCTACCGGATTGATGGGGAATACGAGGATGCGAGACATCCGAAGGAAGTACAGTTCACATCGAACCTCTTAGAGGACTTAAAGCGCCGGGACTTCACCATCAACGCGATGGCGTACAACGAGAAAGACGGTCTCGTGGATGCGTTTGACGGGGAGGGAGATCTCGAAAAAGGGATTATCCGCTGCGTGGGTGTGGCAGAGGAACGTTTCTCGGAGGATGCTTTAAGGATGCTTCGGGCAGTGAGATTTGCAGGACAGCTTGGGTTTTCCATCGAGGAGGAGACCAGACAGGCAATCCAGAAGCTTGCCCCAAACATTGCAAAAGTCAGCGCGGAACGGATCCAGATCGAGCTTGTGAAGCTCATGACGGCGAAACATCCGGAAGAGATCATGACGGCGTATGAGACAGGGCTGACGAAAGTCTTCCTGCCGGAGTTTGACGTGATGATGGTGACCGGACAGAACAATCCGCATCACTGCTACAGTGTCGGCGTGCACACGGTTGAGGCATTAAAACAGATAGAGCCGGATAAGGTGGAGCGACTTGCGATCCTTCTTCATGATATTGCAAAACCGGCATGTAAGACGATGGATGAAAATGGTATCGATCACTTCTATGGCCATCCGGAAAAAGGCAGTGGGATGGCGAGAAAAGTGCTGCGCCGTCTCAAATTCGACAATGACACAACCGACAGGGTGTGCCGCCTGATCGCCTGCCATGATGACAACCCACCGCTCACGGAACGCGATGTCAGAAGGGCTGTCTACCGGAACGGAGAGGAACAGTACCCGGCACTGTTTGCCGTAAAGCGGGCAGATGTTTCAGCGCAGAGCAATTACCAGAGAGAAGAGAAGTTCGAATATCTGAAAGCGTATGAGAACATCTACAGACAGATCATGGAGAAAAAGCAGTGCCTGTCCATCAGACAGCTTGCCGTGACGGGAACCGACCTGATCGCAGCAGGTATGAAGCCAGGAAAAGAGATCGGCGAGATGTTAAAGCAACTCTTAGACTATGTGTTAGAGCACCCGGAGGCGAACACGAAGGAACAATTACTAGAACAGGTTCAAAAAACAATAGCATGAAACCAATACCCCTCACATATGATAGAGTAAACCCGGTACAGAGAGGAAACTTATACCTGGGAGAAAAAGATCATGTGGAGGGGTTTTTCATGTATTTCAGACCGGAGCAGATATTAGAACAATATGAGATTGAGATCAGATCTGTCTCAAAAGGAAGAGACTGTTATCTGTGCGAGACGAATCTGGGTGGAAAAGCGTTGAAGGAGTATCGGGGATCAGGGGAGCGCGCAGAATTTCTTGCAGGAATGCTAGAGTTCCTAAGCAGACAGAATCTGCTGGTGGAGACGGTGATGCGGACAAAGGAGGGGGAGCCGCTTGCGTCCGAGGAGGAGGAACAGCAGAAGTATATCCTCGTCGATGCGTTCCGGGGTGCGGAATGTGACACGAAGAGCAGGGAGGATATGATCTGTGCGGCAGGCCTTCTAGCAGGTTTACATAATGCTTCAGAAGCATATCAGGGGGAAGTTCCGGAATTTGTAAAAAACAGGGCAGATGTCCTGTATCTTTTATATGAGAAGCATAACCGGGAATTGAAACAGGTACGCCGTTATATCCGCTCCGGAAAAAAGAGGAATCCGTTCGAGGAACTTTTTTTAAGAAGCTATGACAGTTTTTATGAAAAGGCGGCGAAGGTAACGGAACTTTTAAAGGGAAGGATGCCGTCGGAGGAACTGACCGGTTTCTGCCACGGAGATTACAACCAGCACAATGTGATCTTTTCGCGGGAGGGCACGGCGATCGTGAACTTCGGAAATTATTCGTATGGCGTGATGGCAGGGGATCTGGCGAATTTTATCCGGAAAATGATGGAGAAGAACAATTGGAATCCGGGGCTTGCGATGGACCTCATCCGTGCCTATGATGTGAAGCGGAAGTTGAAGGAGGAGGAATTTTTATACCTCTATTTTTACCTGGCTTATCCGGAAAAATTCTGGAAAATCGCGAACCATTACAGTCAGTCACACAAGCCGTGGCTGTCCATGAGGGACTTTGAAAAGTTAGAGCGTGTGATCGCACAGGAACATGAGAGGGAGCAGTTTTTGAATCTCTTATACCATATGGTAACAGTGTGATTTTTTTGACAGATTTTGCAAATAAGTTTTTTTATCAGATATCTGGAAATTGCTTGAAAATAAGTCGAAATAAAGCTAAGATAAAAGTATCAGAAATTCTAATTTTTTTCAGGAGGAAAAATAGAAATGGGATACAGAGAAACGTACGAGGAATGGCTGAATAATCCATACTTCGATGATGAAACAAAAGCAGAGCTGAAAGCAATTGAAGGGGACGACAAAGAGATAGAGGACCGCTTTTACATGGATCTTGAATTCGGTACAGCAGGACTCCGCGGCGTGATCGGTGCCGGAACGAACCGTATGAATGTTTACACTGTCCGCAAGGCAACACAGGGTCTTGCCAACTATATCTGCAATGTAAATGCACAGGCAAAGGGAGTTGCGATTGCCTACGATTCCAGACATATGTCACCGGAGTTTGCAGATGTGGCAGCATTATGCCTGGCAGCAAATGGTATTAAAGCATATGTATTCGAATCCCTCCGCCCGACGCCGGAGCTGTCCTATGCAGTCCGTAAGCTCGGATGCACAGCGGGAATCAATATCACAGCCAGCCATAACCCACCGGAATATAATGGCTACAAGGTATACTGGGAGGACGGTGCACAGATTACACCACCTCACGATACCGGCATCATGGATGAAGTGAAGAAGGTAACAGATTATGCGACCGTGAAGACAATGGAGAAGGACGCTGCCGTTGCAGCAGGTCTCTATCAGGTCATCGGTGCAGATATCGACGATCCATATATGGAAGAGCTCAAGAAGCTTGTCTTACATCAGGACTGTATCGACAAAGTAGGTGCAGACATGAAGATCGTGTATACTCCGCTCCACGGCACAGGAAATATCCCGGTCCGCCGTGTATTAAAGGAGCTTGGGTTCAAGAACGTTTATGTAGTTCCAGAGCAGGAGCTTCCGGATGGTGATTTCCCGACCGTCAGCTATCCGAACCCGGAGGCAGCAGAGGCATTTGCACTTGGACTTGCCTTAGGTAAGAAGATCGATGCAGACTTAATCCTTGCAACAGACCCGGATGCAGACCGTCTTGGTGTGTATGTGAAGGATTCGAAGACAGGCGAATACCACAGCTTAACCGGTAATATGTCCGGATGCCTGATTGGTGATTATGTGATCGGACAGAGAAAAGAGCTTTACGGACTGCCGAAGGACGGAGCTTTCATCCGTTCCATCGTTTCCACGAATATGGCAGACGCAATTGCTGCGTACTATGGAATCGAGCTTGTGGAAGTACTGACAGGCTTCAAATTCATCGGACAGAAGATCTTAGAGTTCGAGACAACCGGAAAAGGAACCTACCTCTTCGGTATGGAGGAGAGCTACGGATGCCTGACAGGTACCTATGCAAGGGACAAGGATGCAATTGTGGCATCTATGACGCTCTGTGAGGCAGCAGCTTATTATAAGACAAAGAATATGACACTCTGGGATGCAATGCTTGCGATGTACGAGCGTTACGGTTATTACAAGGATGATGTTACCTCCATCACATTGAAGGGTATCGAAGGACTTGCCAAGATCCAGACGATCATGAACACCTTAAGGGACAATGCCCCGTCAGAGATCGGCGGTTACAAAGTAACAGCAGTCAGAGATTACAAGAAGGATACCATCACAGACACTGCAACAGGTGCAGTAAAACCTACCGGACTTCCATCCTCTAATGTTCTTTACTACGAGATGACAGACGACGCATGGGTATGCGTAAGACCGTCCGGAACAGAGCCGAAGGTGAAGTTCTATCTTGGTGTGAAGGGAACCTCCTTAGAGGACGCAGATGCCAAATCCAAAGCACTGTCAGAAGCTGTCCTTGCCATGATAAATAAGATTTGATTTTGCGAATGGCGCGAGTGAATGGAAAGAGGCAGGAAAAGCCGCAAATACGGCAAAATTTCTTGACAAAGACCGTGAAAACAAGTATAAATATGGATGTAGGTATTTTAGAAGAAAACCTCAGATATTATAAAGTAAAAATCCACAGGAGGAATTTTTAACATGAACAAAGCAGAATTAGTTGCAGCTATGGCTGAGAATGCCGGATTAAGCAAAAAAGATGCAGAAGCAGCATTAAAAGCATTTACAGATATTGTTGCTGAGGAATTAAAGAAGGGTGAGAAGATCCAGTTAGTAGGATTCGGAACATTCGAAGTTTCTGAGAGAGCAGAGAGAACAGGAAGAAACCCACAGAGTGGTGCAGAGATGGTGATCCCAGCTTCCAAAGCTCCTAAGTTCAAAGCAGGAAAAGCTTTAAAAGATATGGTGAACGCATAATCTTTTGACAGATAAGAATGAGAGACGAGCCCGGATTTTCCGGGCTCTTTTTTTCATGACAATGAAAAAGTTCACAAAGCGTGTTTTTATTGTTCATGATAACAGAATAAAAGGAAGAGAGAGGAAAAACAATGCGGTTAGACAAGTTTTTAAAAGTATCCAGACTGATTAAGAGAAGAACCGTTGCAAATGAGGCGTGTGATGCGGGGCGTGTGATGGTCAACGGCAAGCCGGCCAAAGCATCCGTGAATGTGAAGGTAGGGGATATCATCGAGATTGCCTTCGGAACGAAGAGTGTGAAGGTGCGGGTCTTAGACATCCAGGATACGACAAAGAAGGATGAGGCGAAAGATCTGTTCGAATATATAGCATAAAAAGGGACTCCTCCTAATATATTAAAGTAGGTAAAAAAGGAGGAGTATGGACGAGAAGAATATTGCAAAATCACATAAAGTCTTACTGGTGAACCGTGGGAGCGGCGCTTTCTCCGGGGTAGTGGATGTGCTTTCTTTTGATGTGGCGGAGATTCTGCTGGAGACGGAGCTGGGGATGCTTTTGATTAAGGGACATGACCTGCATGTGAACAGGCTGTCGCTGGAAAAAGGGGAAGTGGATATCGAGGGAAGGATAGACTCCCTGACTTACTCGGATGTCAAGAGCGCTGGAAAACAGGCAGAGTCTTTACTTGGAAGGCTGTTTAAATGAGCCGGACAGATTATGTGATCAGCGCAGGGATTTTAGAAGAGGTGCTGTTCCTTGGAATATCGGTGATCACGGGAGCCGGCCTTTTCTTTTTCTATGACTTGTTCCGGGTCTTCCGCAGGATCGTGCCGCATGGGGAGTTCTGGATCGCGGTGGAAGATTTCCTGTACTGGCTGATCTGCGCAGTGACGGTGTTTGTGGTGCTCTACCGGAATAATGACGGCATGATCCGTGGCTTTGCGCTCGGCGGTGTGGTGCTTGGAATGGTGCTGTATCTGGTGTTATTAAGCCGTCTGGTTATCGGGGTACAGGTGTGGATCTGGCGTCGGATTCTTGCATTTTTTGCTCCGGTTACCATATTTTGCAGGAAAATCCTGCATTTTCTCAGGAAACGGTTGAAAAAAATGAAAAAAGTGATTAAAATGGGTTTATGTAAACGGTAGGGTAGAAAGGAGCGGACAATGGCCAGAAGACATGGAAAAAAGAATGAAAACAGGGCAGGTAGATACTGTATCACTTGTATAGTTCTTGTGTTTGCAGTTGTCATGTCGCTTCAGATTGTAAAGATCTATCAGAAGGATCAGGAGTATCAGGCGAAGGAGATCGAGCTGCAGCAGCAGCTTGCCGAGGAGGAAGACAGGCAGACGGATCTGCAGGAGTATGAAGCGTACACAAAGTCCCAGAAGTATGTAGAGGACACCGCTAAGAGCAAGCTTGGACTTTTGTATAAGAATGAGATCATTTTCAGGGAGAAGAAGTAACCCGTTTCAGCAGGCAGATGAGAGAAGTTATCGGACAGGAGACACTGTTAGATAG
The DNA here is from genome assembly GCA_934320555.1 of uncultured Roseburia sp. Classification (GTDB taxonomy): domain Bacteria; phylum Bacillota; class Clostridia; order Lachnospirales; family Lachnospiraceae; genus Roseburia. The sequence continues at coordinate 6,572 of CAKRFH010000087.1, read as the reverse complement.
CTTCTTTTTTTATGCTCTTTACCTGAGATTCCTGAAAAGAAACAGGCACTTTGAAATTCCATAAAAGGACATTTGAACGGAAAAATTGGCGAAAACTTTTTGAAATCCGGTCATCCGTTTGACAAACATTTTTTCTCACATTTTCTATAATCGGCGTCAGACCAAATGTGAGAGGAGATTCTTTTATGAAGAAAAACAAAGTGAAACAGGCGCTGCTTTTAGCAGTGGGAGGACTGACGTGCGGCGTGCAGCTGCTAGGGTGTTATCCGGTTGTGCCGGCTTACTTTGCAGCAGCTGTGTTAGAGGATGTGAGTGTCTTTTATCTGACGGCGGCGATGTACCTTGGCATGCTCTGCTTCATGCCGCTTGTGGCGATGACAAAGTATGCGATGGCAGTTCTTGTGACCGCATGCATGATCCGGCTTGTGGTCTGGGCAAATGACGGATGCCCCGCCTTCCTGGGGGGAATCCTCGCAGCTGTCTCGACGATGCTGCTGTCTTTTTGTGGTGGATTACTGGAATGGAAGGATCAGCCGGATCAGTCTGCGGTGTTTTTAGAAGGGGTGTTTGTCTTCGGGATGGTGATCTTATTAAACAGGGCAATCCACTTTTTCCTGGAGGAATGGAACTTCGGCGGGGAGAAAAATGCGGAGCGGGATGAGTGGCGCCTGACAGAGCGCGGGAAAGAGGAGAGGCTTGCCGGTTATGCCGAGTCCTTTCAGGGACTGTCGCAGATTTTTATGAATATGAGCAGGAAAAAGGAGCAATATACGGCGGAAGAACTTGGAAAGATCCAAAACGAGCTGACAGGCAGGCTGTGTGCAGGCTGCGATTCGTGTGCAGTGTGCTGGGAGAAGGAATCGACACCGCTCTACGGGATTCTCTCAGGTCTTTTAGGCTCCATTTTGCAGGCGGGCGTTCCCGGGGAGGAGAGCGAGGAGGAGCTTGCCCTCTATTGCAAGAGGAGCAGGGATATGGTCGAGGAGGCAGTGCGGGTCTTCGAGAAGGCGAACCTAAACCGTGCGTGGTATAACAGGCTGCTTGAAAACAGGCAGGCGATCGCGGAGCAGCTGGATGCGATGGCATACATTTTGAAGGACTGTGCGAAGGAGGAACAGCTGTTAGACAGGAGGGAGAGAAGAACGCTCGCACAGATCCGGTACCGGGCGAAAGAACATGGGATTACGGTGGAGGAGCTGCATCTGTTTGAACTGCCGGACGGACATAAAAAGCTTGAGGCAGTGCTTCGAAGTAAAAAGGGAGGCTGCATTGCAATCAGACAGTTTATGGTTGCTGCCGGGCGTGTATTAGGTTTCGCGCTGCGTCAGCCGGCGGATGGAAAAGCATTTGTGACGAAGGATGCAGCAATGTTTCTTTTTTATGAAGACACGAAGTTCCAGAGCCTGCAGGGCATTGCAAGGCAGAAAAAAGACGGGGCACAGATTTCCGGTGACAATTTTTCTTTTTTAGAGCTTGAGAGCGGGAAGCTTCTCTTAGGGCTTTCGGATGGAATGGGATCCGGAAGCGTGGCATGCAGGGAGAGCGAGATGGTGTTAGACTTAATCGAGCGGTTCTTAGAAGCCGGGTTTACAGTCGATACGGCAATCCGGATGATGAACTCTGCGATGGTGATGAAAGGGGAGAGCGACCAGTATTCCACAGTGGATCTGTGCACAGTGAACTTGTACGACGGGGAGGCAGAGCTGTATAAGATCGGGGCTGCCACAGGTTTCTTAAAAAGAGAAAAAGAAGTGATGGAGTTCCATGTAGATTCGCTTCCGGTCGGCGTAGAAAATAACCTGAAAATCGACCACAAAAAGATGCAGTTGAAAAACGGAGATTTTATTGTCATGGTCACGGACGGTGTGTTAGAATATCTGCATGTACCAAAGCCGGAGGAGACGATGCAGGAGATCCTGGAGAGTATTGATACAAACCATCCGGGGATTCTGGCAAAGAAAGCGATGGAGCGGGTGCTTCTCTTCACAGGGGGGAAGGTACCGGACGACATGACGATCCTTGCCGCAGGCATCAGAGAGAAATAAATGACAGAGCAGGTATTTGAGAAGATCAGAGAGAAAAAGTTAATCAGGGAAGGGGACACCGTACTCATCGGTGTATCCGGAGGCGCGGATTCCGTATGCCTTCTGTTCCTACTGCGGGAGCTGCAGAGGGAGCTTCCATTTTCCATAGAGGCTGTCCACATCGAGCATGGCATCCGTGGAGAAGAGAGCAGAAAGGATGCCCTGTTTGTGGAAAACTTATGTAAAAAACTGAATGTCCCGTGTGTGGTGTATACGGAGGATGTGCCGGGCTTTGCAAAAGAACATGGCCTGGGACTTGAAGAGGCGGCGCGGATCCGGCGTTATGCCTGCTATGAAAAACGGGCATGCGTCTTGCAGGAGAGCGGCACAGATCCGGCATATATCCGGCTGGCGCTGGCACATCACGCCGAGGACAATGCTGAGACAGTGCTGTTTCAGCTTGTGCGCGGAAGCGGGATGGGCGGGCTCTGTGGCATGGAGTATGACAGGCAGTGGAAATCATACCGCATGATCCGCCCGCTGCTCGGAGTGCAAAGGGCACAGATTGAGGCATATCTTGCAGAAAAAGAGCAGGATTATTGCACAGACGCCACGAATCTGGACATGGATTACAGCAGAAACCGGATCCGGCATAAGGTGCTGCCGGAGTTAAGGGAGATCAACGGGCAGGCGGTGGCGCACATTAACCAGACGGCGGAGCTTTTATCCGGGCTGCGGGATTATCTTGCCGTACAGACGAGGCAGGCGGAACGTGAATTTGTCACAGAGGAGCAGGATGACTTACTTCTTCACAACGGGCTTGTGGATTCCTGTCCGCAGATTCTTGTGAAAGAGCTGATCCACGATACGATCGGCAGGGTGTCCGGCTCGAAAAAAGATGTGGCAGCCGTGCACGTTGGACTGGTAGAAAAGCTTTTTTCTTCTCAGATCGGCAGGCAGGTAGATCTGCCATATCAGATTGTGGCGAAGCGCACGTATGAAGGTGTGCTTTTAGGCAGGAAAAAGAAGAAGACAGCAGGGAAGGCGTTCTTACTGGAGTTGTCTAAAGCGCAGTTAGAAGAGGTATGTGCCGGACATCCGGGAGCCTGGGATGTGCCGGGAGGTGTGATTTCTTTTAAAATCTTCTGCTTTTCCGGAAAAACAGGGGAAATTGAAAAAAAAACATATACGAAATGGTTCGATTATGATAAAATAAAATGTGGACTGCAAATCAGAACCAGAAAGACCGGCGATTACCTGACCGTGGATGAGAGCGGGCACACGAAGAAGCTGAAGGAGTATCTGATCAATGAGAAGATTCCGCGGGAGAAGCGGGATGAGATCCTGCTGGTGACGGAAGGGGCACATGTGCTCTGGGCAGTCGGAGGAAGGATCAGTGCCGGTTATAAAGTTTCAGAACATACAAAGAGAATATTGGAAGTACAGTTTGGTGGAGGTAAAGGATGCGAGTAAAAAATATTAGTGTTTATCTGACAGAGGAACAGATTTCTGAGAGAGTGAAGGAAATGGGCGAACAGATCAGCAGGGATTACGGGGACGAACCGGTTTATCTGATCTGCATTCTGAAGGGCTCCATGTTTTTTACCTGTGAGCTTGCCAAGAGAATTACATCCCCGGTGGAGATTGATTTTATGTCAGTATCCAGCTATGGAGCAGGAACAAGCTCCAGCGGTGTCGTAAAGATCGGCAAGGACTTAGATACAACGATCGAGGGCAAGAATGTCCTGGTGATCGAGGATATTATTGATTCCGGAAGAACCTTAAGCTATCTGCTTGAGAACTTAAAGACGAGAAATCCAAAGAGCTTAAAGTTATGTACACTGTTAGACAAGCCGGATCGCCGTGTCTGCGATGTGCATGTAAATTATGTCGGATTTGAGATTCCGGACGAATTCGTAGTGGGATACGGACTGGATCTCGACCAGAGATACCGCAATCTTCCGTATATTGGAATTGTAGAATTAGAGGATGAAGAATAAGAGGACAGGAAATTGAACAGTAAAAGAAATAGTTTCAGAGGGATTGGCTTTTATGCCTTGCTGATATTCATTGTCATGGCAGTATGGACGTTCCTGGATGGAAACGGAACGACAAGCTCCTACACGAGAGAGGCTTTTGAAAAGGACATTGAGTCGGGAAACGCAGAGACCATTCAGATTGTACAGAACAGGGAGGTTCCTACCGGAAGCGTTGTGGTGAAGCTGTCGGATTCCACCCAGAAGGTGTTAGTGGTATCGGATGTCAACGAGGTGATTTCTTACCTTGAGGACGAGGACGTGCTGAACTATACGTTGGAGAATGTCCCGGCGGAGAACTGGCTTGTGATGCTGCTTCCGTATGTGCTTGTGATCGGCGCCATGTTCTTTTTCTTTATGATGATGTCGAACCAGGCAGCCGCAAATGCAGGTGGAGGCGGCAATAAGATGATGAACTTTGGCAAGAGCCGTGCGAAGATGATGACGGATGAGACGAAGCGAGTCACATTTGCCAATGTCGCAGGATTGAAGGAAGAGAAGGAGGAGCTTGAAGAGATCGTGGATTTCCTGCGGGCACCGAAGAAGTATACAGCGCTTGGCGCAAGGATCCCGAAGGGAGTTCTGCTTGTAGGACCTCCGGGAACCGGAAAGACGCTCCTTGCCAAGGCAATCGCCGGGGAAGCGGGCGTACCGTTTTTCAGTATTTCCGGATCGGACTTCGTGGAGATGTTTGTCGGAGTCGGAGCATCCCGTGTGAGGGATCTGTTCCAGGAGGCGAAGAAGAATGCCCCATGTATCGTTTTCATCGATGAAATCGATGCGGTTGCGAGACGCCGTGGTACCGGTATGGGCGGCGGACACGATGAGAGAGAGCAGACTTTGAATCAGATGTTAGTAGAGATGGACGGTTTCGGCGTGAACGAGGGCATTATCGTGATGGCAGCGACGAACCGTGTGGATATCTTAGACCCGGCAATCATGCGTCCGGGACGTTTTGACAGAAAGGTTTATGTGGGACGCCCGGATGTTGGCGGAAGAGAGGAGATCCTTGCGGTACATGCGAAGAACAAGCCGCTCGGGGATGATGTGGACTTAAAGCAGATTGCACAGACAACCGCCGGTTTCACAGGGGCAGATCTTGAAAACCTGTTAAATGAGGCAGCAATCGTAGCAGCGCGGGAGAACCGTGCCTATATTAAGCAGGACGATATTAAGAAGTCCTTCGTTAAGGTCGGCATCGGTGCCGAGAAGAAGAGCCGGATTATCTCCGACAAGGAAAAACGTGTGACCGCATTCCATGAGGCAGGACATGCGATTCTGTTCCATGTGCTTCCGGATGTCGGACCGGTCTACTCTGTGTCTATCATTCCGACCGGGGCAGGTGCAGCGGGATATACGATGCCACTTCCGGAGAAGGACGAGATGTTCAACACGAAGGGAAAGATGTTACAGGATATCACGGTATCGCTTGGCGGACGCGTGGCAGAAGAGCTTGTGTTCGATGACATCACAACCGGAGCATCGCAGGATATTAAGCAGGCAACGAAGATGGCAAAGGCAATGGTGACGCGTTACGGTATGTCTGAGAATGTAGGTCTGATCTGTTATGATAACGATGACGACGAGGTATTCATCGGAAGAGACCTCGCACACACCAGAGGCTATGGCGAGGGTGTGGCGACGGCGATCGACCAGGAAGTGAAACGGATCATTGATGAGTGCTATACACAGGCGAAGCAGATTATTACTGACAACCGTGTTGTGTTAGACCGCTGTGCAGAGCTTCTTTTAGAGAAGGAGAAGATCAGCCAGCAGGAGTTCGAAGCACTTTTTGAATAGGAATTGTGCATATTTTCAAGGTGTTTGAAAATGGGGCGAAAATAACACTGTACAAAATGACCAAAAATGGCATGCAATTTTTGTGAAGTTTGTGCACACTTATCCGGGGAATCATGGTACTATAATAACCGTAAAAACCCCCCAATACATTATATATAGTTTTTGCTATACCCCATAGTAAAAATACCTTCTCCTAAAAGGACAGCTGATCGACAGGCTGTCCTTTTTACTATAGTTTTTTAATGGCGACGCGAAACTTCTTCGGTGGGTTGTGCAGGTTGTGAAAGAGGGGCAGTACCAGTGGAAGACACGTTCGCACTCTGCGTCGCTCGCAGCGGTACTAAGCGTCCAGACGCGCAGTGCCAGACGTTGGCTAGCCATCACTATCCCTGCGCGCCTGGGCGCTAAGAACCGGCGGCTCCTCAAGGTCTTCCACTGGTACTGCCCCTCTTTCACAACCATCGTTACGTTATCGAGGAAGTTTCGCTGATTAACAACGGTGGGATGTGGGAGTGGAGAAGCTTTGCTGATTAATAAATATTGCAATAGTAAAGGGAACAGGAATGGAACAGGTTAGGGTAATCCTTGCGAATATAGAGAGAATGAAGTATGAACCGGAGGAAGTGCTGGGGGAGATTCTGCCTTATTATGCGGAGAAATATACACGGTATAAGAGGGAAGAAGATGCCAGACAGGAGCTGGTGTGTGGAAT
>CAKRFH010000086.1:0-12940 GCA_934320555.1 uncultured Roseburia sp. | reverse complement strand
GATGCTGCTTACCGTGCTCGGATTCTGCCATTCCTTCGGTCGGCAGAATCCAGGCTTCGTATGCTGTTATCCATATGCAAGGGAGAATGCCAACCCCGGATTTGTAAATTTTACCAAATATTTATATTTTGTCTGCCAGCAATATCTTTTCTTTTACGAAAAAATAAAGTATGATACGAAAGAAAGATTGAAAGGGCATGAAAAATCGGAGGCAGATGATGAAAATGGAGAACTCCCAGAAAAACAAGGAAGAACCGCAAAGAATCGCATTTGAACCAACTGTTTTCCGCGGTTATTTAATCCGCGGAGACTTAAAAAGTGCCATTTCGTATGTGGCACAATTCCCAGAAAAACAGGATCTGTATCATCGCTACCAGGAATTGTTTGAAGAGGAACATTATCTGGTATACGGTATCCCTGATGAACTCAATCAGATTCTGCTGGCATATCAGAAATATATCCGGGAAGTCCTCTATTGTGGCAGATCTGTCTCTGACGCAGAACAAAGACTTCTTGCAGACTTAAAAACACTGTTTTCCGTTCCGGAAAATATGACATTAGAACAATTAGATGAGGAAATTGTTCCGCAGGCATTTACAGAAAAAGGTTATTCCTGCCTGACTGGTCAGACAGGCAGCTATTATGGACCATACGTCTGGCGTACTACAGAGCATGCAACTTTTTCAGTGGAACTTCCGGACGGAGTGGAGCAATATCCGATATGCTTTCTGGATGGATTTATTTTTCGCAGCTGGCTGGCGTATATTTCTTTTGATGAAATAGGGACAGGAGGATGGTCTGCCGGGGATGGAACAATTTGTTGTGTAAGGAGTGCATATAACACGGACAGTGAATCATTTCGTGTTTCGCTGCTTAAGCACGAGGCACAACACGAATGGGACAAATCACATTATGGCGAACTTCCTTCCCAGGAACTCGAATATCGGGCAAAACTTGTAGAACTTATTTATTCAGAAGAACGGAATTTGCTAAAAGCATTTCTGGCTGAAGCAGATACTTCTGATATGGGTAACAGTCATGCATTGGCTGCAGATCAAATTGTAGATGGTTTTGTAGAACTAACGGAATGCAGCAGGGAACAGTTAAAAGATCTGCCGGTTCCACAGGTTCAAACGATCGCACGAAATCTTTTCCGCCGGAGTACGGAGTCTTTAGAAGGAAAATAGATATTTCAATTAGTTTTTAAAATGTTGTAAATACAACAGAAAAATATAAGCCGATTATATTATGATGACACCGTAAAGCAAATCGAAATTCAATTTCAATACAGGAGGAATTTTCATATGGTAAGAAGAATTATTGAGATCAACGAGGAAAAATGTAACGGCTGCGGTGCCTGTGCGAAGGCGTGCCATGAAGGTGCGATCGCAATCGTAAATGGCAAAGCAAAGCTGATGAGAGATGATTACTGTGACGGATTCGGGGATTGCCTGCCGACCTGTCCGATGGATGCAATCCACTTTGTGGAGAGAGAGGCTGCGGCTTACGATGAGGCAGCAGTGGAACAGAACAAGAAGCAGAAGGAAGCACAGGAGAAAAAGCCATTTGTCTGTCCGGGTACAAAGGCAAAAATGATGGCGCGCAATCACAATGCAAACGAGAACAGACCGGCAGCCGGAGAAATCCAGTCGGAATTGACACAGTGGCCGGTGCAGATCAAGTTAGCACCGATCAAGGCACCTTATTTTGACGGGGCAAAGCTTCTGATCGCGGCAGACTGCAGCGCGTATGCATATGCGGATTTCCACCGCAAATTCATCCGGGATCATGTGACCTTAATCGGATGTCCGAAGTTAGACGCTGTGGATTACTCCGAGAAGCTCACAGAGATCATCCGAAACAATGACATCAAAACAGTCACCATCGTGCGGATGGAAGTGCCATGCTGCGGTGGGCTCGAGATGGCAGCCAAGAAAGCATTGCAGGAGAGCGGCAAATTCCTTCCTTGGCAGGTGGCTACCATCTCTATTGACGGAACGATTCTGGATGAGTAAGCTGTCATAAATAAGATCTGTGTACGACGGACATAATATGGAAAGGCAGGATAGATAATTGCGCAACTCATAGCGAGAGCGGGTCTTCGTTCACAATCTTCGCAACATAAATTTGAGTTGCACAATTATCGCAGAAAGGAGAACAGACATGAGTAAAACAGTAAATCAGAGAAAAGTGGCAATGATCGGCTGCGGATTCGTAGGATCTGCAACGGCATTCGCATTGATGGAGAGCGGACTATTTTCCGAGATGGTATTGATCGATGCAGACAAGGACCGGGCAGAGGGCGAGGCGATGGATATCAGTCATGGACTTCCGTTTGCAAGACCGATGAAGATCTACGCAGGTGATTATGATGACATCGCGGATGCGGCAATTATCATCGTAACAGCAGGGGCGAACCAGAAGCCGGATGAGACGAGATTAGACCTTGTGCACAAAAATGTAGGCATTTTCAAATCCATCATCCCGGAGATCGCAAGGAGGGATTGCGGAGGCATTCTGTTAATTGTATCGAACCCGGTGGATATTCTGACCTACACGGCGCTAAAGCTGTCTGGTTTCCCGGAAAAACGTGTGATCGGTTCCGGAACTGTGCTTGATACGGCAAGGTTAAAATACAACCTTGGGGAACATTTGGGAGTGGACAGCCGAAGCGTCCATGCGTTTATCATTGGCGAGCATGGGGACAGCGAACTTGCGGCATGGAGCAGTGCGACAGTTTCCGGTGTACCGCTCAACAGCTTCTGCGAGATGAGAGGGCATTTCCATCACGACGAGGCAACTGAGCAGATCGCCGAGAACGTGAAGAACAGCGCCTACGAGATCATCGCGAAGAAAAAAGCGACATACTTTGGCGTTGCGATGGCAGTGCGCAGGATCTGCGAGGCAATCATCCGCGATGAGAAGTCCATTCTTCCGGTGACAAACCTCATGCACGGGGAATTCGGAATCACCGACATGGCGCTCAGCATGCCGGCAATCGTCGGGGCGAACGGCGTGGAGAAGCAGGTGCCGATCGCACTCGATGAGGAGGAGACCGAAAAGCTGAAGGAATCAGCGGATACGTTGAAGAAGATTATTGAGGAAGTGCTGTAGGAACAAAAGGCGTCTGCGCCGTGGCAGTTGGATATGCCATGGCGCGGGTGCCTTTTTACATTCCAGGTATATAGTTTGATAGGAATTCTGTGGACAATACTAATAAATAATGTTACCATTCTGAATAATGGGGAAACTCAAAGATAATCTGAAACAGGTATTCGGGTGATCTGGAAAATACTCGTATTTACAGAAAAAAGAGGCAGATAAAAGCTGCCAGGAAAGGATGAAACAGCAAAAATGGAAAAATTACTTATATATGGCACTCCGCAGAAAGAAAAAGAAGAAATAACCAAAATCGCATCTCAGATGCGGATTAAAATAATCGAAATCGAACCATCGCAGTTAAACCAGACGATACAGTCCCTCGCAGAGGGAAGACCATCCCTGCTCGCAGCACCATTTGCCGGAAATGCACCGCAGGAGAGTGTGCTGATCTTCTGTGATTTTCAGGAGAAACATTTTGATAAAATGCTCTTCACTCTGCGGCAGAGGCAGATCACAACAGATTACAAGGCAGTACTCACACCGACCAACAAAGACTGGACAGTGATGCGGCTGTTGTTAGAGCTTGGTCACGAGAAGCGGGGCATTCAGAATTAGAGGTTGACAAATCGGAATCAGTGTGTATAATAAGCAGGTGACTTGAAAACGCAAACAATTTGCAAATGCATGCGAATTGCAAATAGAATAGAATCCGCGAACTGCCATAGATATTTATTTGCGGGCAGAGGGAGCGGTCATTCAGGAGGAAACCATGCTTCATATATTAGAACACACATTACTTCATACCATAGAGGACAGTGTCAAACTGCTCCCGTTTTTGTTTATCACCTATTTCCTGATGGAGGAACTGGAACACCATACCGGGAGTAAGACACAGAGCAGAATCCGCAATGCGGGAAAAATTGGTCCGCTGTGGGGCGGACTGCTTGGCGTGATGCCACAGTGCGGATTTTCAGCAGCAGCATCCAGTTTATATGCGGGAAGGGTGATCACAGTTGGAACGCTTTTAGCTGTGTTCCTCTCCACGTCCGATGAGATGCTTCCAATCTTTATATCAGCTGCAGTACCGGCAGTTACAATCGTAAAAGTCCTTGCGGCAAAAGTTGTGATCGCCGTTATCTCTGGTTTTGTGGTGGAAGCGGTCTACGTGAACCTTTTTAAAAAGAAAGAGAAAGATATGGACATCCACATAGTCTGCGAGGAGGAGCACTGCAAATGTGAAGATGGAGCACTCAAATCTGCCTGCAAACATACCGTAAAAATCTTCACCTACATTCTGCTCATCACCTTCGTCCTGACACTCGGAATTGAGATCATCGGTGAGGAAAATCTCGCTGTAGTCTTCCAGAACATCCCGGTCGTAGGGGAACTCATCGCAGCACTCGTCGGTCTCATCCCGAACTGCGCTTCCTCTGTCGTCATCACAGAGCTCTATTTAAGTGGCATCATCGGCGCCGGAGCCATGATGTCCGGTCTCTTAGTAAACGCCGGGGTCGGTCTCCTTATCCTCTTCCGTCTCAACCGTGACTGGAAGCAGAACGCAGGCATCGTCGCCGCACTTTACGCGATTGGAGTTTTCTGGGGAGTCCTGATCGAATTCGCCGGAATTATATTCTGAAAAAGGAAGAATACCTTTTAATCCGGTAAAGGATTTTCTGAAATAATCCAGAATGAAATAATATTCGGCTATATGAGTAACTGAAAGCCCTTAGAAGCGAAACTCCCCAATAAAATAAAGAGGTTCGGGAAGGTGGGGCTGTCCTGTTTGAAGACCTTGAGGAGCCGCCGGTTCTTAGCTCGCAGCCGAGCAGTGACAGTAGTGGCTAGCCTCAAATCGGAATTGCGAGGCTGGGAGCTTAGCACCGCTGCGAGCGACGCGGAGCGGGAGCGTGTCTTCGAACAGGACAGCCGCACCTTCCCGGACAGCACAACCTACAGAGGAGTTTCGCCTCAAATAGTAAGGAGGAAGAAAAGTCCATGCCATCCTATTCCACAACTACCCGAAAGAAAATCCACGACTACTTAGAGCAGAACAGCGACCGCACCGTAACCGTCGCTGACATTGACACCTTCTTGAAAGATCTCGACAGCGAGGTGAACTTAACGACCATCTACCGCTACTTAGACAAGCTGGCGAAAGAGGGCACTGTCATCAAATACGTTGCCGAGAAAGGCAGTCAGGCGACCTACCAGTACGTCGAGAAGGGACATCACTGTGAAGAGCATCTGCACTTAAAATGTGTCTCCTGCGGCTGTATCATCCATCTCGAATGCGGCTTCATGGACGAGATCGCGGAGCATATCCTTAAGGACCACGGGTTCGAGCTGCAATGCAAGAACTCTATCATATATGGACTGTGCAGGGAGTGTCGGGAAAACAAGAAAAAATAAAATAAACATTAAAAAATTCTTCAGAAACATATGGTACACTGAAAAAGACAAAGAACCATATGCTTTTGGAGGATTTTTTTATGGAGAAAAAGGAACACTTTTATCGGACACATCCAATTCTGTTTTCACTGTTAGGATCGGTAGTGATTGGAATTGTAATCGGTATGGCAGGTGTTTACACCTCATTTGGCATAAAGAAACTTTCTTTTTCCTTTTTTTCGGCGGGGGTTATGATGGGGCTGCTGACCGGAACTTTCGGTGTGGTGCCGGTCATGCTCACAATACAGGAGGCGGCGCTGCTCTGGATGGAGAAGAAACAGAAAAAAATCAGGAGACTTCTGATGGCAGAATTAGATCTTCTGGTACTGACACTCGGTGTTTTTTATGAGAGCTGCTATGCAGTGGCGGCCAAACAGATAGAATTATTTGCAGACTGGGATGTGCAGCTTGCAAATTCTGCCATGCATGCGGCAATTTATACCAAGTCTCTTCCGACACTCCTTGCGATCGGCGTTCTGGCTCTGGCAGGATATATTTTTCTGATGTGTACGTCCCTGGAACGGACACCGCCGCTTACCGTGGTTCTTTCTATCTCCGCGATGTATCTGGGAACGTTAGAACCAATCTTTTTTGCAGTGCAGATTTTTGACTGGAAAGAACCGACAGATCTCTACCTGTGGCTGTTACCGGTAAACTGTATTTTGGTGGTTACAAGAATCGTGATGCAAAAAGTCAGGGAGTGGGGAACAATTTCCATGGAAAAATATAAGATCCGGGAGAATCCTTTCTTAAGAGCCTGTGACAATCTGTTAGACCGTGCCACGCTCTGGCCGGTGCTTGCATTTCTTCTGATGTTTCCGTTACTTGGCGTTCTGATCATAATCCTGCTTCTTTTCGGACAGGCACCAGATGCGGTGATCAAAGCCTGGACGGAGACGAGTGACTGGAAACTTTCCATGCGGGAGGCACCTCAAAATATTTATTACGATGAACATTATCTGTGTACGGTCGCGGCAGGCGGACATCGGAACGTAGTAAAACCGATCAGGAAGGGAATCCGGCATGGACATGCGGTGATCGTGAACCGGCAGCTTTGTGTTGCCAATGCGTTTGAGCAGGTGTTAGAGGAGCGTACTCCGCGGTTCCACCGGGCTGTACGGCATTTTTACGACACCTATGGGTTCCCGGTCGCGAGGCTGATTAAGAGCCGGTATGCGGCAGATTTGGTCTATTTTCTGATGAAGCCGTTGGAATGGATCTTCCTGATCGTGCTGTATCTGGTAGATGTACACCCGGAGAACCGGATTGCCGTGCAGTATATGGGAAAATAGCTATAGGAACTTCCTATAACAGGCTCATGGTTTTATGAATTAACACTTTTCCTACCGATTTGATATGATAACAACATCAGAAAGAGCTGAAACAAAAAAGATAGAGATAGAAAGAAAAAGGAAGGAAAAGAATATGAGCACATTAAAAGACAGAAAATTAAAATTTGAAACTTTACAGTTACACGTTGGACAGGAAGAGCCGGATCCGGTTACGGATGCAAGAGCTGTTCCAATTTATCAGACATCATCCTTCGTATTCCACAACTCCCAGCATGCAGCAGACCGTTTTGCATTAAAAGATGCGGGAAATATTTATGGAAGACTGACTAATCCGACCGAGGATGTATTCGAACAGCGTATGGCAGCTTTAGAGGGGGGTGTTGCAGCACTCGCCGTTGGTTCCGGTGCCGCAGCCGTTTCCTATACAATTGAGAACCTTGCACAGGCAGGCGGACATATCGTATCCGCAAAGAATATTTACGGTGGAACCTACAACCTGTTAGCACATACGCTCGTAGATTTCGGTGTGACAACAACCTTCGTGGATCCGTTCAACTTAGAGGAGGTGGAGAATGCTATCCAGGATAACACCAAAGCTGTTTACATTGAGACACTCGGAAATCCGAACTCTGAGGTGGTAGATATCGAAGCACTCGCTGATATCGCCCACAGACATCAGATTCCACTTGTCATTGACAATACATTCGGAACACCATACCTGATCCGTCCAATCGAGCACGGTGCTGATATCGTGGTACATTCCGCAACGAAGTTCATCGGTGGCCACGGAACCACGATCGGTGGTGTCATCGTTGACGGAGGAACATTCGACTGGAAAGCATCCGGTAAGTTCCCACAGCTCATGGAGCCGAATGAGAGCTACCATGGTGTCAGTTTCGTAGATGCAGCAGGTCCGGCAGCATTTGTTACAAGAATCCGCGCGATCCTGTTAAGAGATACCGGTGCAACACTTTCTCCAATCCATGCCTTTATCTTCTTACAGGGATTAGAGACATTATCCTTAAGAGTCGAGCGTCATGTGGAAAATGCTTTAAAAGTGGTAGAATTTTTACAGAAACAGCCATTGGTAGAGAAAGTCAACCATCCGTCTGTATCCGATGATCCGGAGCAGCAGAGACTTTACAAAAAATATTTCCCGAACGGCGGCGGATCTATTTTCACCTTCGAAATTAAGGGAGATGCAAAGAAGGCACAGGAGTTCATTGACCACTTACAGTTATTCTCCTTACTGGCAAACGTTGCCGACGTGAAGTCCTTAGTCATCCATCCGGCATCCACCACACATGCCGAGTTAAACGAGGCAGAGCAAGCAGAGCAGGGTATCAAGCCGAATACCATCCGTCTTTCTATCGGTACAGAGAACATCGATGATATTCTCTTCGACCTTCAGGAAGCATTTGACGCAATCAAATAAGAAACTTTGCGATAACAGTACTCCCGGGAACCTGGTAAAAAGGTTTCCGGGAGTTTTGCGTTCTGCTGTCATGAAATAAAAATGGCTCCCGAATCAAATCGGAAGCCATTTTTGCAAGCTGTCCTGCCGGACAACAGAAGTTATGCACGATGCAGTTTAGTTATCAGCCGCATCATCGTCAGACATACTGTATACCTGACGTTTACGCGCCATCTCATCGTTTGCAAGATATTCATCGTAAGTGGATACCTTGTCGACGAAGGTGCCGTCTGGTAAGAACTCGATGATACGGTTCGCGGTCGTCTCCACAACCTGATGGTCACGGGAGGCGAAGAGGATGACACCCGGGAACTTGATCAGTCCGTTATTCAAGGCGGTGATAGATTCCATGTCAAGGTGGTCAGTCGGCTCATCTAAGATCAGCACGTTGCTGGCCTGGATCATCATACGGGAGAGCAGGACACGTACCTTCTCACCACCGGAGAGGACGCGCATCTTCTTCGTTCCGTCTTCACCGGCGAAGAGCATACGTCCGAGGAATCCGCGGACATAAGTGGCATCCTTGATCTCAGAGAACTGGGTCAGCCAGTCAACGATCAGAAGATCGGTATCGAAAATCTCGGTGTTGTCCTTAGGGAAATAGGACTGGCTTGTGGTGATGCCCCATTTGTAAGAGCCACAATCCGGTTCCATCTCACCGGCGAGAATCTTGAACAGTGTAGTCTTTGCAAGCTCATTTCCGCCGACGAATGCGATCTTGTCTTCGTGTCCGACAATAAAGGATACGTTGTCGAGTACCTTCACACCGTCGATTGTTTTTGTGATGCCCTCTACCGTCAGCACTTCGTTTCCAATTTCACGGCTTGGGCGGAAGTCGATATAAGGGTATTTACGGCTGGATGGACGGATCTCATCGAGCTGGATCTTCTCTAAGGCACGTTTTCTGGAAGTAGCCTGTTTGGATTTGGAAGCGTTCGCGGAGAAACGGGAGATGAAATCCTGTAACTCTTTGATCTTTTCTTCCTTCTTCTTGTTAGCTTCCTTCATCTGCTTTACAAGCAGCTGGCTGGATTCATACCAGAAATCGTAGTTTCCGGCATAAAGCTGGATCTTGCCATAGTCAATATCGGCGATATTGGTACATACTTTATTTAAGAAGTAACGGTCATGGGATACGACGATGACGGTATTCTCAAAGTTAATTAAGAACTCCTCTAACCAGGCGATCGCATCGAGGTCTAAGTGGTTAGTCGGCTCGTCGAGAAGCAGAATATCCGGGTTCCCAAATAAAGCCTGTGCGAGGAGCACCTTAACCTTTAAGGCACCTGGAAGGTCTGCCATCATGGAATAATGATATTCCGGGGCAATTCCGAGACCATTTAATAAGGTGGCAGCATCGGACTCAGCGTTCCAGCCGTCCATCTCTGCAAATTCGCCTTCAAGCTCACTGGCGCGGATTCCGTCCTCGTCTGTGAAGTCTTCCTTCATATAAATAGCATCTTTTTCTTTCATGATATCGTAGAGTCTCTGGTTTCCCATGATGACGGTATCTAAAACGGTGTAGGCATCATATTTGAAGTGGTCCTGCTGTAAGAAAGAGAGACGCTGTCCCGGAGTGATCGTAACATCTCCGTTTGTCGGCTCTAACTGTCCGGATAAGATCTTTAAAAAAGTAGATTTTCCGGCACCGTTGGCACCGATCAGTCCGTAGCAGTTTCCTTCTGTAAACTTGATATTGACATCTTCAAATAAGGCTTTTTTGCCAACACGCAAAGTAACATTATTTGCACTAATCATGGTATGTTTCTCCTAATCTTTCTGGTTCTGAAATTCGATTTTTTCGCATCAACTCGTATGATACTAAAAAAAAAGAGGAAAATCAACTGTTTTGCTTTCAAATAGGAAGAAATTTGCTATAATAGAAAAAAGATAGAATGGGGATAAATCAGGGGGGCGAAAAATTGAACAGGGGGAATGAAGAACAATTCCAACAGACGGAATTGGACTTTTGGAAGGAAAAATACCTGGATCTGAAAAATGCAGTGGGGGATATAGAGGTCAGAAAACGTCTGGAAGAGGAGATACGTCTGGATCCGTTGACGCGTATTCTGAATAAAAAGGCATTCCGTGAAGAAGCGGAAGCGTTTCTTAAAAATGCGGGGGAGCAGGAGACGGCGGCACTTTATGTGATCGATATTGATGATTTTAAAGAAATCAACGATACTTTTGGACATACAGTAGGTGATATGGTGATTTCTGATATTGCCCAGCTCATCCGGGAACAGTTTCGAAGCGATGATCTTGTAGGACGCGTCGGTGGCGATGAATTTGCAGTTCTGATGAAGCACAGCGAGAGAGAACACGCACAGAAGAAGGCACAGACGTTAAGTAAGACGGGCAGAAAGAAGCTTGCCGGTGATGGTGTGGAACTTACTGTCACACTGAGCATTGGCGTCACAGTCTGGAAAAAAGAGGGGACAGGATCCTATGTGACGCTGTTTGATCAGGCAGACCAGGCGCTTTACCATGTGAAGCGGCATGGAAAAGGCAGCTATGCATTTGCAGGAGATTTTCAGAGAACGGGACCGGTGAAAGTGTGTCAGGAAGAGGAGACGGAGGAACAGAATGCAGAGCGCTTTATTGATAAAGAGTTTTTACATCTGGCATTCAACCTTCTGGCACATGCCAGGGATATTGACGGATCCTTAAACGTACTGTTAGAGCAGATCGGAAAGAGATACCGGATGAACATGGTATCGGTATTTGAATATTCGGAAGACGAGGAGACAGTATATCTGACTAACAGTTGGTTTGATATGGAAAAGATCTATGATCAAAAGACTTTCCCGGTAACCTGGAGGGAACTGCAAAAAGCGGAGCCGGGCTGTTTTGTGGAAAAGAATGTGGAATTTGAAAACGGGGATGAATGGGGGAAATGGTTTAACCGGAAGGTTCCAATCCGCTCCATTGCAGCTGTGAGGTTCGAATTTTCCGGAGGAAGAAAGGGCAGCATTGATGTCGGATCTACAGAAAAAGATAAATATTGGAATAAGGAAGAAAGAGATACGATCTGCGAGCTTGGAAGAATCATTGCAGTGTTTGTAACCTTGCGGGACAAGCAGACAAGAGACCAGCAGGCGATCCATGTTTTAAAACACAGGGATAAGCTGACAGGACTCTATAACCTGGAGACTTTCCGCAAAAAGCAAAAAGAGATCTTTGACAGCAGGACTCCGGAGGATAACAGACGGTATGCGCTTGTTATGATCGACATCAATAACTTTTCTTTTGCAAATGAGAATCTTGGAAATGAAAACGGGGACCGGATTTTAAAATCACTGGCACAGCTGACAAATGAAAAAAATGAAAAGAACGTGGCCGCTGCATGCAGAATGTATTCAGATTATTTCCTGCTACTTGTGACAGGAGAGACAGAGGAAGATATCCTGCAGTTTACCAGACAGACAGAAGAACGGTTTGAGATGCATATGAGGGAACTGTATCCGGCCGGAAGGATGAAGCTTTCCATTGGGATCTGTTTCGGTGCGGAAGACCAGTCGTTTGATACCGTATTTGAAAGTGTGAATCTTGCAAGAAAATATGCAAAGGAGCACAGAATCTGTTCCGGGGTTGTTTATGATGAGAAAATCAAGCAGATCAGAGATGAACAGGAATTTATTGCAAGTGTTTTCCACAGGGCTTTAGAGCAGGGAGAGTTTCAGATGTTCCTTCAACCGAAGTTCTGTCTGAAGGACAGCAGCATTTATGGTGCAGAGGCGCTTGCAAGATGGCAGATGGCAGATGGAACCTGTATCGGACCGAACCGTTTTATCCCTGTTCTTGAAAAGCTTGGATATATTACAGAGCTCGATTTCGCTATTTTGGAACAATTGTTGAAAACGATGGAGAGATGGGAAAAAGAAGGAAAACAACTGTTTACGATTTCCACCAATTTTTCAAGAAAACAATTTGAAAATGGAGGGGAGGAATTTGTAAAGCGGCTTTCAGATACTATAAAAAGATATACAGTGGATCCGTCCTATATTGAGATAGAAGTCACAGAGAGTGCCGTAACAGAAGACCAGGAGGAAATGAAAAAATGCCTGGAAAAAGTGATACAGATGGGATTTCAGATCGCGATTGACGATTTTGGAACAGGGTATTCGTCGCTGAGTATGCTTTATGAGATACCGGCGCGGGTGATCAAGATTGACAAGAGTTTCACAGAAAAGGCAACACTGCAGGGCAGAGACGAATTCATGCGGAGCATGAGACAACTGATCCGGGCAGCGAAGGAAGAAGTGGTCGTTGAGGGAATTGAGACAGAAGAACAGCGTGAATTTTTGAAAAACTGCGGTTTTGAATATGGACAGGGCTTTTTATTTGACAGACCGATCCCTGTCGGAGAATTTGAAAGAAAATATTTATAAAAAGTCCTTTTTCATAGATTGCACTTCGTTTTGTACAGTTTGAATTCTTTACAACCGGAGAATTAAATGCTAAAATGAGAATAAAGTCGGAAGTTGGCGAGAGGGTGTCAGTGCGCCCGGACGACCGACGGAGACATTCTATTTTAATTCATAATTATAAGGAGGAATAAGTAATGTCCAGAGCAAAACAGTCAATGGACGGTAATACAGCAGCAGCTCATGTAGCTTATGCG
>CAKRFH010000085.1:0-13047 GCA_934320555.1 uncultured Roseburia sp. | reverse complement strand
AGGTGGAAGCACAGCAATGTGTGGAGCTGACTGTTACTAATCGGTCGAAGGCTTGACCAAAAGAATGTTTACAAAAAATCGGAAATCTGTGTGAAGTTTTGAATGTATAAAGTGACAATTGAAAAACGGGGTGTGGCTCAGCTTGGCTAGAGCGCCTGGTTTGGGACCAGGAGGTCGCAGGTTCGAATCCTGTCACCCCGATTGATATGCGGGTGTAGTTCAATGGTAGAACACCAGCCTTCCAAGCTGGATACGTGGGTTCGATTCCCATCACCCGCTCTATTTTTTGGTAAAGGAAGCCTTGAAAAATCAAGGTTTCTTTTTTTTATCGTATCGACAGTACGTCCGGTACGCTCAGACATCGTTCATGTCAAAAAATCCGTCGTTCGCGTATAAAATCGTTAGACATCATAAAAAATGATAAAATGAAAACTAAGTAAGGATGACAAATCCCAAAATACAAAGGAGCAACGGATAAGAAAAAAAGAACAAAAGAAATTTCCATGTTATGTTGTCTGTTACTGATTGTGACAATGTTAGCAGGAATTGGAACAACGGAAGTAAAAGCAGAGGGTTCTGTGACAGAAGTTGGAACCTGGCAGGAACTGAAAAATGCAATTAATAGTTGTAGCACTGACAGTGTTATAAATATCAGATTGACAGATAATCTGACAGCTGGGGATGAGGACTATTGTTTCTGGGTAGATGCCGGAAACATAACGATTGATCTGGCAGGGTATACCATTGACAGAAATCAGCTGGACAAAGAAGCAAGTATTGATGGATATGTATTCTATGTGAAGGGACAGAATACGGTACTGAAACTGACAGACAGCAGTGAAGAAAAGACGGGAACTGTCAGAGGTGGTTATTGTAATTCGGACTGCGGAGCCGGTGTCAGAGTTAGAGGCGGTGCACAGTTTATATTAGAATCCGGAACGATTTCAGACAACCGGACAGACGATTTCGTGTCAAGAGGAGCCGGTGTTTATGTAGATTATCAGGGAACTTTTCTTATGACCGGAGGAAAAATCACGGGTAATCATGCACAGTATGGAGCCGGTGTCATGGTTTTATCACAGGGAAAATTTATAATGACCGGTGGAGAAATCACAGGAAATATTGCAGATGCACAGAATGAGTATCATTTAGGTGCGGGTGTATACATTTATTGCGGTTCCACTTTTACAGTTGGAGGAAGTGCAAAAATATATGGCAACACATCTGCAGATGGTAAACCAAGCAATCTGTATTTAGGCGATTACTTAAATGATCTGGAAATTTTACTGAGTGATACAACACCTTTTACATCAGATGCCCGAATAGGTATCTCTCTGGCCGAAGATACAACAACACGCTTTACATCAACAGGAGCTGAATGGAAAGATGTGTTTATATCGGATGACGAAAAATTTGAAATTAAAACAGTAGATGGAGAAGAGGGTATTTGTTTCACCAAGAAAGAAGATCCTTCTTCCGGTGGACAGAACCCAATAAACCCGGAACCATCCAACCCGGAGCAGCCGACGAACCCGGAACCGTCCAATCCGGAGCAGCCGACGAACCCGGAACCGTCCAATCCGGAGCAGCCGACAAACCCGGAACCAACGACTCCAGAGCAGCCAACAAACCCAGAACCAACAAATCAGGAGCAGAAAGAGGAGGTTTCGACCACTGTAACAGAGACTGCAGGTGAGAACCTTGTTTCTCCCAAAACAGCAGATTGCAATACCATTTTTGCATGCACCGTGTTGATTGTGGATATGCTGCTTGCATCCATATATTTCTATAAAAAGAGTAAACGTCAGTAATAACAAGCCGCCGTTTTCATCCTATAGCAGGATGACCGGCGGTTTTTATATGGATTGTATCAGATGCCAGAATATATTATAATGAAGAAAATAAATCCGAAGTTGTCGGGCTATCCTACCCGCCTTGGACTATAGGTTATGTAGCCGCCCTGATGCAGGCTTTGAGCCGAAAGTGCGGTGTGCTCCCTCCAAAATCCAGTTGCGCTAAGAGTTCCGATGAGCCCATAGCAGGATTTTGTGTCAGCAACGGCTTCCACAAAACCTTGGTCTCATCTCCACAGCGCAGATGGATTTTTCCGGGAGCGCACCACACTTCCGGCATCGGAGGTCTACTGTTTTATAGGGCGGCATCGCTAGTTTTTTGACCAAGGCGGGACGAATGTGATTACTTAACAATCGGAACTTGTGAGGTTGATTATGAACATAGAATTTGAGGAATTAACACATCAGAATTTTTCGGATGCCTGTAATATTGATAGAGATGACATACCTGAGGATTTTGTTGATACTGCTTCAACTATAATGAGTATTACGGATTATGGTCTTGATCATCATTGTATAGGACATACCTTTGTTGTGAAGTATCATGAGAAGCCGATTGGAATCATTCTTTTGGGAGAGGCAATTCCTTGGGAAACAGACCCACCAGAAATGAGTAAAGAGCCTTTTTATCGTTTGATGGGATTTGTAGTTGATAAAGAATATCGTGGTTGTGGAATTGGCGGAGAAATATTGGAAAAGACGATACAATTTGTTTATCGTGACTTTGGTAAGCGTTCCATTGCATTAGGGTGTCATAAGGATAATACGCGAGCAGAACATTTTTATTTACGACATGGGTTTAAGAAAACAGATGTTATGGAAGGAAATGACTACTATTATTTAAGACTTACTAATCGATAACTTCGGATTTAAGAGGAGAAGAATCATGAATGACAGCAGTTGTTGACAATGTGAAGGTAAGCTATCAGTATAGTGGCAAGGATGGCGCGCCGGTTCTTCTCTTTTTTCATGGATTAGAGATGCAGGAAATGTGGATGCCGTATGCCGAAAAGCTCGGAAAAGAATACAGGTTCTTCTTCCGGAGAAAGATATTTTCAAAAAAGAAGATCAGAACCGTTTAGTGGCTCTGTTTCGAAAGCTGGATGCAGAAATTCTCGATGTCCCAGGTGGGCATGTGGGATTCATTGTCCAGTCAGAATACTATATTGATCTGATGGAAAAATTTTTGGAGACACCTAAATGGCCTCATTCGAAAATACCAGTTTAAGTTTGAAAAATAAAGATAATAACAATAGAAATGGAAGCGGAGAAACGATTATTTATGAACATAAAATATAATCAGTTATGTATCAGAAATGCAGAAAAAAAGGATTGTGAGCAATTGGCAAAATGGTGGAACGACGGAAATGTAATGGCACATGCAGGGTTTCCAAATGGACTTGGAACAACTGTAGCCGAAATAGAAAAACAAATTGCGAATGACAGTGATGATACCAAAAGACGGTTACTAATAGAATATAAGAACATGTTAATCGGAGAAATGAGTTTTTACGTATACGAAAATGCAAAATATGAGATTGGAATAAAGATATGCGAGTCTGATTATCAGGAAAAAGGACTCGGAAGAATTATATTATGTATGTTAATTGAGGAACTATTCCATATGGGTGCACAGCTTATCTTTTTGGATACTAATCTGAATAATACCAGAGCACAGCATGTATATGAAAAATTGGGTTTTAAAAAAGTTGCGATTCACAATGATTCATGGAGAAATCAGTTAGGGGAGTTGCAGTCATCGGTTGATTATGAATTGACGATAGATGATTTTCGTAATTATAAAAACAGATAAATTTTTATCAATACTCAACAAATAAAATCAAATTGACCAAGGCGGGGCGAATTAGCTTGCTCTACATACAGTATATAGAGTTCGCCAGTATCCAATCCCGGCTTACATAACCTCTCGTCCGGCAGCGTAGGCTCCTACACAAACCCGGATTTAGGAAAGGAAAAACCATGAAAAACGAAACACCCTATCAGCACGAAGTGATCGTCCCGAACAAGGGACTGCCTTTCAAACTCTTTCTTTTTGAGGGAAAAGACGGCAAATACATCCGCGAGAAACACTGGCATCGTTCCATAGAGATTTTTGCGGTGAAAAATGGAAGTCTTAATTTCTTTTTAAATGAAAAAAAATATCATTTACAGACGGGCGATTTTGTTCTGGTCAACAGCAATGAGGTACATTCCATCTATGCGCCTGATCCAAATGAGACAATCGTTTTGCAGATTCCACTTGGCAGCTTTGCCGGATACTATACGGACGAGCAGTTCATCTGGTTCTCCCACAGTGAGAAAAATGACGATGAGAAAGTCTTTTCCTTATTAAATGAGATGTATGAGCAAAACCGGGAGAGGCAGATGGGATATGAGCTGCAAATGTTAAGCTGTTTCTACCAGCTGCAATACCTTCTCGTCACCAGATACCGGAAACTCGAAGTGCATGAGGAAGTGCTGAAAAATACAAAACAGTTAAAGCGGCTCGGAGTGATTACCGGATATTTAAAGGATCATTATACGGAGGATATTTCCCTGGAAAAAATGGCAGAGATCTTCGGCTATTCCCCGTCCTATCTGTCAAGAATGTTCCAGAAATACGCAAAAATCAACTATAAAGATTATTTGCAGAGCATCAGGTTTGAACATGCAAAGAAAGATTTGGAGGAGACGGAGCTGCAGATTGGGGAGATTGCCTTAAATCACGGATTTCCGAACAGCAAATCATTTTCCAACCTGTTTCGGAAAAAATACGGCATATTGCCGAATGAATACAGAAAAACAAAAAAGACAAAAAAGTGACATTGGAAAGACAAAGAAAGTGTGGTCTCCATGGTTGCTTCCTGTTATACTGAAGTCAACAACAAAGCAAAGGCATGGTCTGTGCAGGGAACAGTGCAGAGGCGCTGTGACCGGGATAGACGGGTGTAACAGGAGGTAATAATGGAGATTTTTTCAGTTGGGGATGAAAGATTCCGTAAGTACGGAAAGGTCTGGGATGGCTTTGAGTGCTCGAAGATCTTAAAAGAGATGGAACACACACCATTGCCGGATGATGTCATTTATGTGCCATCTGTAGAGGAGATGGAAGTACTGCAGGAGGCAGTAGAGTTCCAGAACCGTGTGTATGGGGGACTGCCGATCCAGATTGGATACTGCAACGGTAATAATCATAAGCTGAATGCCCTTGAGTATCACAGAAATTCCGAGATCAATATCGCAGTGACGGATATGATCTTACTGATCGGACAGCTTGCAGATGTGACACCGGAACATACTTATGACACAGCAAAGGTAGAGGCATTCCATGTACCGGCAGGAGCGGTTGTGGAGATGTATGAGACAACCCTTCACTATGCACCGTGCAATGTCGGGGACAACGGATTCAAGTGTGTTGTAATCCTTCCGAAGGGAACGAACACAGAGATTGATTTCGTGCTTCCGAAGACAGGTGAGGATGCGCTTATGACAGCGAAGAACAAGTGGCTGATCGCGCATGAGGAAGCAGGAATCGAGGGCGCATTCAACGGATTAAGAGGAGAGAATCTTACTGTGTAATATATGCAGGAACCGGGTCTGGCAGAAGCATCAAGGTCTGTCGGATACAATGTTGTACATAAAAGTGTCAGTTGGCAAGAAGCGCAGACTGATAATAGAGAAGCAAATACAAATAAGAAAACCAATAAAATGGAGGAATTGATCATGAATAACAATATGCCAAATGTAAAAATCGGTGTAGTAGCAGTCAGCCGTGACTGTTTCCCGGAAAGTCTTTCTGTAAACAGAAGAAAAGCTTTAATGGACGCTTACAAAGCAAAATACGGTGAGGAGCACATTTATGAATGCCCAATCTGTATCGTAGAGAGCGAGATCCATATGGTACAGGCTTTAGAGGATGTGAAAGCAGCAGGATGTAATGCCCTGGTTGTATACCTTGGAAACTTTGGACCGGAAATCGCAGAGACATTACTTGCAAAGCATTTTGAAGGACCTAAGATGTTTATTGCAGCTGCTGAGGAATCCGGAAACAGCTTATTAGATGGAAGAGGCGATGCATACTGCGGTATGTTAAACGCAAGCTATAACCTGAAATTACGTAATATCAAAGCATATATCCCGGAATATCCGGTAGGAACTGCTGAGGAATGTGCAGATATGATTCATGAGTTCGAACCAATCGCACGTGCTGTTGTTGCATTAAGCGACTTGAAAATCATCAGCTTCGGACCGAGACCTTTGAACTTCCTTGCATGTAATGCACCAATCAAACAGCTTTACAACCTTGGTGTAGAGATCGAGGAGAACTCTGAGCTTGACTTATTCGAAGCATTCAACAAGCATGCAGGAGATGAGAGAATCCCTGGTGTTGTTGCAGAGATGGAGGCAGAGCTTGGCGCAGGCAATAAGAAACCGGAAGTTCTTGCAAAGTTAGCACAGTATGAGCTTACTTTAAAAGACTGGGTAAGAGACCACAAGGGCTACCGCAAATATGTTGCCATTGCAGGAAAATGCTGGCCGGCATTCCAGACACAGTTCGGTTTCGTACCTTGCTATG
Source organism: uncultured Roseburia sp. (assembly GCA_934320555.1). Lineage (GTDB taxonomy): Bacteria > Bacillota > Clostridia > Lachnospirales > Lachnospiraceae > Roseburia. Next base: position 6,618 of record CAKRFH010000085.1, on the reverse strand, counting down.
TCAACAGCCGTCTGACAGGACAGGGCATTCCGGTATCCTGTGAGGTAGATATTTACGGATGCTTGAGCGAGTTCATCGGAACAGTTGTCAGTGAGGACGCTGTTACTTTATTAGATATCAACAACTCTGTTCCTGCAGATATGTATAAGGAAGAGATCGAAGGCAAATATCCATACACCTTAAAGGATACCTTCATGGGATTCCATTGTGGAAATACAGCTTCCAGCAAGTTATCCTTCTGCGAGATGAGAAATCAGAAGATCATGGCCAGAAGCCTTCCGGTAGAAGTAACAAACGGAACCTTAGAGGGAGATATCAAACCTGGAGATATCACGTTCTTCCGTTTACAGAGCACAGCAGACAACATTCTCCGTGCTTATATTGCACACGGTGAAGTACTTCCGGTTGCTACCAGATCCTTCGGTTCTATCGGTGTATTCGCGATCCCTGAGATGGGCAGATTCTACCGTCACGTGCTGATCGAGAAGAACTACCCGCATCACGGAGCAGTGGCATTCGGACATTACGGAAAAGCATTATACGAAGTATTCAAATATATCGGTGTAGAAGTAGACGAGATCGGTTACAACCAGCCTGCAGGTGTACGTTACCCGACAGAGAATCCATTTGCATAAAAAAGAATCGTTACGGTTCAGACGGCGGTCAGACGATCGCAAGGTGAACAGCAGCGGACAATCAGATATGGAGTTGTTGTACAGTTGTGCAGCAACTCCAATCTGGTTATGGAAAAATGATAAAGGAGAAGGACAATGAAATATATAGGAATCGACCTTGGAACATCTGCAGTAAAGCTTTTGCTGATGAATGCAGATGGAAAGATTGAAAAAATAGCATCCCGCGAATACGGACTTTCTTTCCCACACCCGGGCTGGTCAGAGCAGAATCCGTATGACTGGTATGAGCAGTCCATAGACGGATTGAAGGAGCTCCTTTCCGAGTGCGATAAGACCCAGGTGGCAGGAATCAGCTTCGGCGGACAGATGCATGGCCTTGTAACGTTAGATGAGAGCGACGAGGTGATCCGTCCGGCAATCCTCTGGAACGATGGACGTACGACAGAGGAAACCAATTATCTGAACGAGGTGATTGGCAAAGAGAAGCTTTCTGCGTACACAGCCAATATTGCATTTGCAGGATTTACAGCACCGAAGATCCTCTGGATGCAGAAGCAGGAACCGGAATTGTGGGCAAGAGTGAAGAAGATTATGCTTCCGAAGGATTATCTGGCATACAGACTTTCCGGAAGCTTCTGTACAGATTACTCTGATGCTTCAGGTATGCTTTTATTAGATGTGAAGAACCGTTGCTGGTCCAAAGAGATGATGGAAATCTGTCATGTGAAGAGAGAACAGCTCCCGGATCTGTATGAAAGCTATGAAGTAGTTGGAACCTTAAAGGCAGAGATTGCAGAAGAACTTGGACTTCCCACAGAGGTGAAGATCATCGCAGGTGCCGGGGATAATGCGGCAGCCGCAGTTGGAACCGGAACAGTCGGGGAGGGAAGATGCAATCTTTCCATCGGAACGAGCGGAACGATCTTTATTTCCAGCGATAAGTTTGGCGTGGATGAGCACAATGCCCTGCATTCCTTCGACCATGCGGATGGCGGCTATCATCTGATGGGCTGCATGCTTTCCGCAGCGTCCTGCAACAAGTGGTGGATGGATGAGATCTTAAAGACAAAGGATTATGCAGGCGAGCAGCAGGGAATTGAAAAACTTGGCGAGAACCATGTATTTTTCCTGCCATATCTGATGGGAGAGCGCTCCCCTCACAATAACCCGGATGCAAGAGCCATGTTTATCGGCATGTCCATGGACACAACAAGAGAGGATATGACACAGGCTGTCTTAGAGGGTGTGGCATTTGGCTTAAGGGATTCCTTAGAGGTAGCAAGAAGCCTTGGCATTCAGATTGAGCGCTCCAAGATTTGCGGAGGCGGTGCGAAGAGTCCTCTCTGGAAGAAGATGATCGCAGCGATCATGAACTTAAAGCTTGACATTATCGAGAGTGAGGAAGGACCAGGTTACGGTGGAGCAATCCTTGCTGCAGTCGGATGTGGGGAATATCCATCCGTGGAAGCAGCCTGTGAAAAGCTTGTCAAAGTGATTGACACGGTAGAGCCGGATCCGGAACTGGTGGCAAAGTACGAAGAGAGATATCAGGAATTTAAGAAGCTGTATCCGACCGTAAAAGCATTATTTTAGAAAATAAATCAAAAGCCTTTGCAAGGTTTATCAGAAGCTTTGCAGAGGCTTTTTTCTATGCTTTCATACTTGAACAATAGGTGTGTCTTCTATATAATCAAAGAGTGTATTAAAATTTTGAAAAAATGAGGATATACCAATGATACAGTTTACTGGATATGAGTTATTGTGGTTGTTTTTTATCTATTCGTTTGCAGGCTGGGTGTTAGAGACCGTCGTGGCGACACTTTTGCACCGGAAGTTTTCAAACCGTGGTCTTGTGAACGGTCCCTTATGTATTCTTTACGGAGTCGGAGCAGTGGCAATGTCGGTCGGATTGCAGGAACTGACCGGAATCTGGCTGTTTTTATTCGCATCACTCTATGCGGCAGTGACGGAATTCACAGCGGGAAAGCTGATTGAGAAAATATACCATAAGCGCTGGTGGGATTACAGTAAGAGCAGATGGAATCTCGACGGATATATCTGCCTGCCGGTTTCCCTTGCAAAAGGTGCACTCGGCTATGTGGTGGTACGGTATGCAAACCGGTGGTTCTTTGCATTGCTGGCGATGCTGCCGCAGCTTGTCATTCATATTGTTTTACTTGTGCTGATCGGCTGCCTTGTGGTCGATGTGCTGGCTTCCTATCTGCTTGTGACAGGGAAGAGCCGTCACCCGGAAAAATGGCTGGAAGCAAATAATGCGATCGACCGTTTCCGCATCAGGCTTGGAAACAGGATTGCAGGCTCCATTGAAAAACGAATGACAAAAGCCTATCCAAAGAGAAGCACGGTGGAAAAAGAGACAAAGGACAGGACGGTCTTTGCGGAGGGCTGCGATTTTTACAAGGTCGTGATGCTGTTTTTTGTCGGAGCTTTTCTGGGAGATATTACGGAAACCATTTTCTGCCGGGTCACGGCGGGGGTATGGATGAGCCGCAGCAGTGTCGTGTGGGGACCGCTCAGTATCGTGTGGGGACTTGCCATTGCGATGGTGACTGCATTATTATATAAATACAAAGACCGGAGTGACACGTTTCTGTTCTGGACGGGAACGTTTCTTGGCGGAGCTTATGAGTATCTGTGCAGTGTGTTCACAGAGATCGTGTTTGGAAAGGTATTCTGGGATTACAGTAAGATTCCGTTCAATCTTGGGGGAAGAATCAATCTGCTCTATTGCTTTTTCTGGGGAATTGCGGCGGTGACATGGTTTAAAGTGCTTTATCCGCGGATTTCAGGGCTGATTGAGAAGATCCCAGTGGCAGCGGGAAAGATTGCAACGTGGGCACTGATTCTGTTTATGTGCTGCAATGTCATAATGTCCTGTATGGCACTGATCCGTTATGATGAGAGGGATAAAGGGATAGAGGCGACGGAATCATGGCAGATTTATATGGACGAGCATTATGACGATGCGAAGATGCAGCGGATTTATCCGAATGCAAAGGGCGTGTAAGAGCAGATGCAAAAAGGCAGGAAAGGATGAAGCAGGATGAAGTTAATTAAAACAGAAGATGCGGTTGGTCATGTGTTATGTCATGACATGACACAGATTATAAAAGGTGTTACGAAGGATGCGAGGTTTTGCAAAGGGCACATTGTGACGGAGGAGGATATCCCGGTACTGTTGTCCATGGGGAAGGAGAACCTCTATGTGTGGGAAAAGAAGGAGAATATGCTTCACGAGGATGAGGCCGCAGATATTTTGCGGGAAATCTGTCAGGGAGAGCATATGCATGCATCACAGCCGAAGGAGGGGAAAATAGAGCTGGTCTCTGATATTGACGGCATTTTAACAATCAATGTGGAGAAGCTTCTTGCAGTCAATTCCCTTGGAAATATGATGATCGCAACAAGGCATTCCTACACTCCGGTGAAGAAAGGTGCGAAGCTTGCGGCGACAAGAATTATCCCACTTGTCATTGAAAAAGAGAAGATGGAAGAGGCAAAACGCTGTGCGGGAAGTGAACCGCTCGTGCAGGTACTTCCTTATAAAATGAAAACAGCAGCGTTGATCACAACAGGTGGAGAAGTCGCGAAAGGGCTGATAAAGGATACGTTCTCGGACGTTGTCATCGAAAAGCTGAAAGCCTATGGAATCGAGACGGTCGAACATTGCTATCCGGGAGATGAGGAACAGCTGATCACGGAGAAGATTCTCGAGTATAAGGCAAAAGGTGTGGACATGATCTTATGCACAGGCGGTATGAGTGTGGATCCGGACGACAGGACGCCGGGGGCGATTAAGCGCTCCGGTGCTCATATTGTGACATACGGTGCTCCGGTGCTGCCGGGTGCCATGTTTTTGCTCGGCTATTTTGAGGATCAGACACCGGTCATGGGGCTGCCGGGCTGTGTCATGTATGCAAAGAGCACCATTTTTGATATTATGCTTCCGAGAATTGCGGCGGGAATTCAGGTGAAGGCAGAGGATTTTGCTGTGTTAGGGCACGGAGGTCTGTGCTTAGGATGCGCCGAGTGCCGTTTCCCGGACTGCTCCTTTGGTAAAGTGTGAGAGAGGATGAATGCGATGGAATGGAACCATTTTGACGAAAAAGGAAATGCGGTGATGGTGGATGTCTCCGCGAAAGATGTGACGGAGCGCGTGGCAGTGGCGAGCGGGAAAATCCGTGTGAACCGGGCAGTCATGGATGCGATCGTCAATCATACGGCAAAAAAAGGAGACGTGCTGACTGTCGCGCAGGTGGCAGGGATCATGGGAACCAAGCAGACCTCTGCGATCATCCCGATGTGCCATCCGCTCTGTCTGAACAAGGCTGCGGTGGAATTCGAGCTGGATGAGGAAGCATGCGAGATCAAGGCAACATGCCAGACGAAGGTTTCCGGAAAGACAGGAGTGGAAATGGAAGCACTGATGGGGGTGAACGCGGCACTCCTGACGATTTATGATATGTGTAAGGCGATGGATCGTGGGATGGAGATTTTTGCGGTGCATCTGGAAGAAAAAGACGGAGGAAAATCCGGACATTTCGTGCGTCAGGAAGAAAATTAGCCAGAAAAATGTCAGACGCTGAGAACGGAACACGAAAGGTCACGAAAGATTTACAGTGCCAGGAAAGGTTATCATTTATGCAAGCGGAATTACAACAGCAGCCGGTATGCTTAGAGGTTGACATCGAAAAAAAGTTAAACGATAAAGTGTTAAAAGTATGCTTCACCACGCGGAAAAAGGACGGGATTATGGGAATCCTCGGGGCATCCGGCTGTGGAAAGAGCATGACATTAAAATGCATTGCAGGGATAGAGACGCCGGATCGGGGACGGATCGTGTTAAATGGACGGATACTTTTCGATTCGGAGAAGAAGATTAATGTGAAGGTGCAGGAGCGGCGTGTTGGTTATCTGTTCCAGAATTACGCGCTGTTCCCGAACATGACCGTGCAGGAAAATATTGAAGCGGCAGTGCTCTACCAGCCGGGAACGAAGCGGGATAAGGCAAAGAAAGAGGAGGCAGCAGAGAAGGCACGTTATTATATGGAGCTGTTCCGCGTGACGGATGTGAAAGATTCCTATCCGGGGAGACTGTCCGGCGGGCAGCAGCAGAGGGCGGCGCTGGCGCGGATTTTTGCATCAGATCCGGAAATTTTGATGCTGGATGAGCCGTTTTCCGCGCTGGATGCGTTCCTGAAAGAGAAGCTGCAGTTAGAGCTGTTACAGATTCTTCGAACCTATGAGAACAGTATTCTTATGGTGACGCACAGCAGGGATGAGATTTACCGGTTCTGCAGGCATATGTTAGTGGTCGAGAACGGCAGCCAGGTCGGATGCGGACTGACGAAGGAAGTGTTCCGGAATCCGGGCACAACGGCAGCGGCGAAGCTGACGGGCTGTAAGAATATTGAGCCGGTGGAGCGGCTGAACGGCCACAAGATGTATGTTCCGGGCTGGGATGCCACGATTGAGATCAGAGGAGAGATCCCGGAGGATACGACACATATCGGAATCCGGGCACACTATCTGCGGGAGACGGATAAGAGCGGAAAGAATACAGTTGTGTGCCGGAACGGACAGGTTTTAGACGATCCATTTGAACTTGTGGTGGTATTTGAACGCAATATCTGGTGGAAGATTTCGAAGGAAGAATGGAAGCAGAGAGGGGAAAAAGAGCTGCCAAAGATCCTGGAGATCCCGGAGGAGAGCCTGCTGTATTTGCAGGAGAAGTGAGGCCGTCATTGTTTGCATCTGGTTACCAGACGGTGAGAAAGCAGGAGAAAGATCGGAAATGTGTGGAATAACGATAAAAATGTTATAAACTTCACAAAGAATACAATAATATGGTTTACAATATAAATGATATGATATCAGAAAGGAACGCTGACATGGAAAGATTAAAGATTTTGGTCGTCGATGATGAGAGCAGGATGCGGAAATTAGTCCGTGACTTTTTAGT
>CAKRFH010000084.1:0-13116 GCA_934320555.1 uncultured Roseburia sp. | reverse complement strand
CGAAAGCTCTGGGGGATATCCGGGGAGTGACTTACATATACGGAATGTTCTATCGGTTCGGACTGATCGATGTGCCGAAAGAAGTGAAGGAGAAGATGAAGAAGTAAAAGTGGAAAAGGCTTGAAAAATTAAGTAGTACAGTCTGGCAGCAAGACTGACCGTTTCCAGTGCAGATGCATATTTGCTGTGCAAATGGAAGCAGTTGGAATATTGCAAAATCGGTATTTGATGCGTTTGACGCGGAGGCTTATGTGATCAATAACCAGCCGAACGGACAGAATATTAATAGGGATGTAGGATTTACACGCATAGAAGGATGGGCAAATAGATGTTTGAAGCATTAACATATCAGATAATGTTAAGGGAAATATCAGAAAATGTGGAAAAATACGGGATTTTGGATGATAGAATAGGAATTTTAATAACAAGACCAGATCTTCCAACAGGAAAATACATCTTGGATAGTTTAGAATATTTTCATTTTCGCACTGGTAAATCATTGAATTTTTATTTGCCAGGTTATGGTGCATATTGGCCAAATTCAGAATATCCAGATGGAAAGGTCGTGACGATAATTGATGGTGTCAATTGGTCATTTAGCAATCAAATGTTTGCTCAATTTATTTCAGAATTGGAAACTCATTCTAAGTGGTCATATTCAGGAGAAAGTGAGCTGCTTTTAATCGAATTAATTAATGGGATTCTTTCATATAAAAATGTAATGGTGTTTCACTTGGATAATATGATTCGGGATAATGTAATTAAATCGATTTATTCTTTTTTTGAACAGTTATTTAGAATATGCCTGGATAAGGAAACACTGGATCAAATAAGTAATAGTTTGGGATATAATAAATTAAAGCAACTTAGTAAGAAAAAAACATTAAATAGTTTTCCATTTGGTTTAGGTAAAGTTTTTATGCAGGAAAAATATTTCTGTGTACGAAATATGCAGATATAACAAGATTAGAAATCAATTATGGTTAATCTATTGGAATATCATTTGGTAGACCAAACGAAAGCGCTAGGGACATAAGGGGCGTGACTTTTTACTTGACTTTACAGACTATCTGATTTATTATACTCGCAAAGAAGTAACTTACGAGTTACTAACTTGCGAGTATAATTTTTTATGACAATAGAATGTTCGCGGATCGTGCATTCTATTGCTGGAGGTGGGCGTATGAGTCAATTCTATTGTCGTGAGGACGAGCTTCGGAAACTGAATAAACGGTACTCTGGTGATAAGTTTGAGTGCATTGTCATCTACGGCAGACGACGTGTTGGTAAAACGGCATTGATCAATGAGTTTTGCAAAGATAAACCTGCCATTTTCTTTTCTGCATTGAACACGACAGGAAAGGAAAATCTGGAGGCACTCTCAAAGTCAATCATGAGTTTTGAGCGGCCAGATATGGAGTCTGCACCGGAGTTTAAGTCTTATGATGCTGTCCTAGATGAGCTGACAGCACTTTCGAAGGAAAAACGAATCGTCTTTGTTATTGATGAGTATCCGTATCTTGCAAAAGCGAAGCCGGCTATTTCAGCGATGTTGCAGCATATCATCGACCACAAATGGACGGAGTCCAAGATGTACCTGATTCTTTGCGGTTCCTCTATGAGCTTCATGGAGAGTCAAGTGCTTGGCAAGGAAAGTCCACTGTATGGCAGACGAACCGGCCAGTTCAAGATTGAACCGCTGAACTATAAGGAAACCGCTGTATTCCACCCAAATCTGTCTGCTGAAGACAATTCCCTGATTTATGGAATCACGGGAGGAGTTCCCCACTATATCAATAAGCTGGATGTGCGAGACAGTGTGGATGAAGCTCTGCTGGATAATTTCTTTGACCGCTCCAGCTATCTGTATGAGGAACCGGGCAATCTGCTGAAGCAGGAACTTCGGGAGCCAGCCATTTATAATGCGATCATTAAAGCGATTGCAGAAGGTGCTTCTCGAATGAACGATATCAAGATGAAGGTCGGCGAGGAAAATTCGGTTGTATCGAAGTACCTGAAAACACTGATTGGTCTTGGCATTGCTAAGAAAGAAACACCGATTACAGAAAAACCGGGTAAGAAAACCATCTATCTGCTTGCTGATAACTTCTTCCGTTTCTGGTATCGGTTTGTGCCAATCAATATGAGCGCCATTGACTCTGGCAGAATTGCAAAGACATATCCACACGCTGTAAAACAGCATCTTCCGGATTACATGGGTCTGATTTTTGAGAAGATGTGTCAGGATTACCTGCTCTATTATTCGGATGGCCTTCCTATTGAGCTGAGTGAAATCGGTCAGTGGTGGGGAACAGACCCGAAGAAGAAAAAGCAGATACAGATTGATATTGTTGGAACACCCGTTGAGGGTAAGGACTATATCATTGGTTCGTGTAAGTACAGAAATGAGAAAATTGGTGTGGATGAACTTGATTTGATTCGGGATTATGCCTCGGTCTTCGGAAAAGGTAACAACTATTACTACTATATCTTCTCAAAAGGCGGGTTCACAGATGGACTTCTTCAGGCACAAGAGCGAGGTGAAGTTCGGCTGATAACGCTGGAAGATCTTTACAAGTAAAAACATCTGAGGAGATATAGAGCAACGTAGCCAACTTTATGATGTTATTTTCGGAAAAAACCGGAAATGCGAATATAATTTCTGATTAAAAAAGGAGATGACGAATGACAACTCAGAGTACAAATGTAACCGGATCAGGAAAAATGGATCTCAGTGCAGCAGCGCTGCATATTCTTGCGATGACATTTATGCTGATGGACCACCTTTGGGCAACGCTTTTGCCGGCGCAGGAATGGCTGACCTGTGTTGGAAGAATTGCGTTTCCAATTTTTGCATTTATGGCAGTGGAAGGGTATTTTCATACGCACAATCTAAAAAAGTATTTACTTCGAATGCTGATTTTCGCAGTGATTTCCGAAGTTCCATTTGATCTGATGTATGGAGGAACATGGTTTTATCCGGTTCACCAGAACGTGATCTGGACGCTGATGATGGGGCTTGCGGGAATTCATCTGATGGAAACCGTACGGAAAAAGAAGAGTACCTTTGTATATATTCTGGTATCCGCGATCGTAGTGATATTAGGTGGTCTGCTTGGAACACTGAGTATGGTTGATTATTATGGCATTGGTGTATTGACGGTGTTTATCTTTTATTTTTTCAGAGGAAGAAAATGGTGGTGCCTGCTTGGGCAGATGCTTGCACTATACTGGGTGAATGTAGAGCTGCTTGGTGGACTGATGTATCCGATCCGGTTGTTTGGTATGGAGTTCGAACTCTGCCAACAGGGACTTGCATTGCTTGCGTTGCTGCCGATCTGGTTGTATCGCGGACGTCAGGGATATCATAGTAAACCATTCCAATACTTCTGTTATGCATTTTATCCGATGCATATGTTAGTGATCGTGTTGGTGCTGAACTTTATAAACAGATAAGACAGGTATGACATTAGGAATCAGGATCGTAGTCATATATAGGGCTTCCGGTATGGAAGCCTTATATATGAGATAAATAAACTACAAACGAAAACTCACTGAGTAAAGTTCCAAATTGGAGAAAAAAATTATGCTACAGGATAAAGAAAAAATTTTAGAAGTCTTAAAAAAGGGAAGAGAGTTATTAGCAGATCGCCCTGAACTGAAAACAATGCAGCCGGAAAACGTCCTGGATGAGCTTGACAGTACGAATGAGCTGATCAGAAACCGTTGGGGAGCGGTAGCGTATTTATATGCAGATCCACTGAAGAATGTCGGCAGACAGGAGATGCTGGAACAGCTAAAACAGATAAAAAGTGGGATATTGACATATGAATATGTCGGCTTTATTTTACAGCAGGAGCAGGATATCAGCCTGGTTGATTTACTGATCGACAGCGGGAAAAGTGACTGCCAGGATGAAATTTTTCCTTTTGTATGTCCGAACCTGATCTATGAAAAGCAGATAGACACTTCAAAAACAGTAGAGTTTCTGGATGTGTGCAGGAAATGCAAAGATCAGGACAGAGTCGGGATTGCAATCAGAAATTATGCGGACTGTTTATGGAAACTGGGAAAAGACAATGAGGTTGTAGAGGATTTTCTGACAGATTGCGATGAACGATATAAACCTCTCATAATAAGTATTGCCTATAAGCAATATGGAGTGGATGAAAAGATGGCAGATCAGCTTCTGGTTCACTTGATTGAAAGAAAAAGCACACTTTGCTGGGAAATTGCAATAATTGCATTACAGTATGGAATCAGATATTCTCCGGTAGTTCTGGACACTTATTTTAATGACATTGAAACATGTGTGGAAAATGGAACTATTCGACGGATAGATGTGATACCTGTATATGTGAGGTATGTTCAGAGCAAATATGGTTATAAAGAAGAGGAAGTAGTAAGAAAACTGAATCTTATCGCGGATGGAAGTATAGAAGAGAAAACCTTATTTTTGGAAGAGATCAGACTTGACAGAGAGATCGAGGAAAACTTAAAGAGAATCTGTGAGCAGATTACAGAAAAACCAATTGACAGAAATGCAGGAATATTAGAAGCTTTAGACTGGATGTATTACAATTATGTGTGTCATGGTGAAAAACAATATGTGCTTGATCAGATGAAGCAGATTTTTCTTGTAAATGAATACCGTGAAGTGGAAGGTCTGGAATTTTTTGAAGGGTTTGGATCTACACTGTCGGAAATAAAAGATGACCAGAGCATGCTTTTGGATTTTACATTGGATCTGATCTTACACGGCACGACAGGTGAGTTTGTATTCGGAATTCTTCTGTGGCAGCAAAGCATTCAGGTAAATGACCTCGCAGAGCGGTTGAAAGACAGAAAAATGCAGGACGAAGATGTTCTTATTTTACAGAAGGCAATTCTGTACTATGAAGTTGACACCCAAAGAGTCTGTGCCTGTATGTTCGAATTCATTCAGTTACTGGAGCAAAAAGAAAACTATATAGATTTTTGTATTTCGGAAATTTATAAGAATTATCCGGCTACAGCATATCAATATGCCAAAGATCAGCTGCAGTCTCAGGTGCCTGCAAAAAGGGAGCTTTCTAAGAGAATAATAGCATGTGAAGAAGAAAGAAGGATAAAAATAGAGAGAGGAGGGCGAATACCGGATTTGTATCCGTCATCAGAGCGAAGTGAAGAGTATCGGAAAGCAGGATGGGAATTTCAGACCAATATGAACAAAGAGAGCAGAAAGAAGTCTCTTATAAGGCAGCTTTGTTCAGAAAAGACAATGAAATATGGAAAAAGGCATGCTTATATACAACGAGGGAGAAAGGGAGAGCTTTCCTACCAGGTAAGTAATTATACAGAAATGTCTTTGCAGATAGAACTGCCCAATGAGTATATGAAAGACAGTTTCCTGCTTAATGAAAAGAGAAGACAGTTAGAAGAAGAACGGAGAGAAAAAAATGCGTCTGATTATCAAGGAATATCTGGTAAAACTGAAGGAGAAGGATGAACTTGATCTGTTACTGTGTGATTTGCTATTGGCACAGGGATATATAACAGACAATGTTCCGAAGACAGGAAACAGGCAGTACGGCGTAGACATTCAGGTACACACGTCAACAGAATTGCTGCTGTGTGTGGTAAAGCAGGGAAATGTGAACCGTACTGTGTGGGATGGAAATGAAAATGCAGTTCGCGCGAGCCTGAATGAAGTCAGAGATGTTTATCTGCGCATGTTGAGCCAGACGCAGGTGAAGAAAAAAATCCGGATTGCGGTAGTGACAAATGGATTTCTGGATGAAGCGGTAAGACCGAACTGGGAGAGCTATATAGAACAAAATCAATTATGGAACGGAAAAAAGATAGAGATTGAATTCTGGAATATTGATAAACTGGTAGACGACGTTCAGAAATACCTGATGAATGAATTTCTTTTCGGCAGGGAACATCAGAGTTTATTGAGAAAGGCGCTATATTTTATCGGGGAATCTGATTACAAAAATATATATTTTGAAAAGATCATAGATGCCTATTTGGAGAGAATTGAAAATACAACACAGAAAAAACAACTGCAGAAGGAGATGGCAAGCTTATTACTCGCAGCCCAGATGATAGCTCGTTATGCAGAAGAATTGAACATATATAAAATCGGGATTATGGTCAATGAATATCTGCTGATCAGATACTGGAAACTGATGCTGAAAAAGCAATGGTTTGAAAAGAGCTTTTATGTGGAATGGCTGTTAAAGTTCTGCAAACATTATGAAAACAGCTGTGAAAAATATTTCCAGGCAGTGAGGGTATGCTGTGACGGTGAGTGCGAATTTCCGGTATATAATTTGTTAGAACAAAAAGTACTTCTTTATGAAATGCTTGGATATCTGGCATCTTATGCATTTTATGAAACCCAAATGGACAGCGGGAAAGCCGGGGAACTGATAAATGCAATTATAAATGTAATTAATTGCAATGCGGAATTTTATTGTCCGCCTTATGATGGAGATGCGGGAATTTTAAATCTGATATTGCGGGTACTACAGGAAAATGGCCGCTATGAAGATATGAAAAAACTGGTAAGCAGCGTATGCTGCCAGCTGATTCGGAATTACCGGGTCTATGGAAAATATCCAACGCCGACGGACCGCTTTGCAGATGCCGCCAATATTGAGTTTGGAAATAAGCACGAAGAATATAAAGTATCAGGAATGTGGGCCGTGCTCTTGGAATGGATTGCAATTTTGAAGGACGAAGAGACTTATGAAGTAGTGCAGGAATTTTTAAAGTCGGATTTACAGGGCGTGACAGAGTGTGCCTGGTTTTTGCGTGCATACGAAGAGGAACTTTTCTATGAACCATATGCGATGCAGCTGGCAGGGGAAGGGATTGCACTGGATGCAGGAACAGATCTGGCTGATTTGATTAAAAACATGAATTTTATTTTTGAACAGTATAAGCAGGAAAAATTCTCATATGAAACCTATAGTTTTGACGCTTTAGAGATGATAACCTGCAGGTATTTTCATTATATTCCAAGGATAAAAGAAATAGAGAAGTCCTGAAAGCGGAAGACAACGATAGAAAGATTGCGGCATCAGGAATGTTCGAATTGGCATATAAAAAGGTTCGAGAGTTAGAGGATAAGATTGTTGAAAAACCAAAAGGACATGAAATAATTGTGTTGTACCCGGGGATCAACTTGCTATTTAACCTGCTAGATGGTAAAATCAAAGAACACTGGGTATGATATCCTTTGCCCTGGTAGTATAGCTTCGGAAAGGAGCGTGGAAGAATGGCTGCGGCGTTAAAACTTCCGGTTGGCATCGAAGATTTTAAAGAAATTCGTCGACAAGGTTTTTACTATATTGATAAAACAAAGCTTATTGAACAGCTTCTTGATAATTGGGGAAAAGTGAACCTTTTTACAAGACCACGCCGATTTGGAAAAACCTTGAACATGAGTATGCTTCGCTGCTTTTTTGAAATCGGAGCAGATAAGACACTGTTTGAAGACCTTTATATTTCACAGAATGAGCAATTCTGCGAAGAATACATGGGTAGGTTTCCAGTTGTGTTTCTTACATTAAAAGGCGTGGAAGGAACCACATTTGAAGAGGCTAGACTTAGCCTTGCAGAACTGATTGCAGCAGAAGCAAGAAGGTTTAAGTTTCTGCAAGAAAGTGATAGCCTGGATGCAGACGATAAAGAGATGTATCGTGAGTTGATTTCTTTAAACAAAGAACAAAGCCCGGCAGCATCTGTGAAACTCAGATTTTCACTCAAAAATCTATCAGAGTTGCTGTATAAGCATTATGGCAGGAAAACAATCGTGTTGATTGATGAATATGATGTGCCTCTCGACAAAGCCTTTCATGATGGATACTATAGAGAAATGGTATCGTTGATTCGTGGGTTGTTAGGGGAAACGCTTAAGACGAATGATTTTTTACAATTTGCCGTTTTAACTGGATGCCTTCGAGTATCGAAAGAAAGCATTTTTACGGGGCTTAACAATTTTAAGATTTTATCGATTACAGATGTTCGTTTTGATGAACAATTTGGATTTACGGAAGCTGAAGTTAAAAAGCTGCTGCTTGCATATCACTTGGAATCACATTTGCCGGAGATGAAAGAGTGGTATGACGGATATCATTTTGGCGATGCGGATATTTATTGTCCTTGGGATGTGATCAACCATGTGGAATTACTTTGCAAAGACTCAAAAGCAGAACCAAAATGTTATTGGATCAATAGTAGTGGCAATTCACTTGTAAAGCGTTTCATTACTAGAGCAAATAAAACGACGCGAGATGAAATTGAACGCCTGATTGCGGGAGAGCCAATAGAAAAGTCCGTTCGTCTTGAATTGACTTATGATGAAATAGACAATAGTATTGATAATATTTGGAGCGTGTTGTTTACAACAGGATACTTAACGCAGGTTGGAGTGACGGAACAGGGAGCATATAAGCTGGTCATTCCCAATAAAGAAGTGCGAGAGGTGTATAAACTTCAGATACAGGACTGGTTTGATAAGAAACTGCGTGACAATACGGAACAGCTAACAGCTTTTTGGAATTCAATCGAAGAAGGAAAGACAGAGGCAATAGAACAGTATTTGAACCGAACCCTCAGCAATTCGATTAGTGTTTTTGATACGAAAGCACCAGAAAAAGAAAGTTCCTACCACACACTTCTGGTAGGTCTGTTAACAGGAAATACAGACTGGGTGGTTAGGTCAAATGTGGAAGCAGGAGATGGTTTTGCTGATATTATTGTCGAACCGGAAGACCCGGATGCGGGTATCATCTTCGAGCTTAAATATTCAAAAGAAGCAAATGGATTGGAGAAAGCCTGTGAAAAGGCAATTGAGCAGATCAAGAGCCGAAGATATTCGGAATATCTGAAAAATGATGGCCGCCACAATATGACGTTTTATGGTATCGCTTTTTATAAAAAGAGATGTAAAGCGGTAATTGAAACAATAAAAGAGGCGTAATACAGACAATCCCACTGGCGCACTGTGTGGAATTCTACATGGTACGCTAGTGGTTTTTTTACTTTAATACACAAAAACATAGACGTAAGAAAATATAACGTGATATAATAAGACTGCCGCACGAAGTGCGTGTAGATCACGATCATGAACTGCAAGTTCATGATATAATAAGACTGCCGCACGAAGTGCGTGTAGATCACGATCATAAATCGCAGATTTATGATATAATGAAAAAAATATTTGTGGGCAAAGCAGGCGAAAGCCTGTGACGCAAAGCTACAGGGCCTGTAAAATGGCAGCCAGTTGCATGAAATGACGTGCACTGTCTGAGGGGGACAGTGCTTTTTTACGCGGCTTTTTCTGTAGATGTGACCAGAATGATTTTATCAGGGGAGAAAAAGTATGAAAATCAAAAAAGTACAAAGTGTATGTCTTATTCTGGCATGCATAGCTGCAACAGGACTCATAGGGTGTGGGAAAACAGATGAAATAGCAAAGAAACACGAAGAAATTACTTTTATGGCTCCATATCTGGATGTGGACAGCTTTATAGAAGAAGTACACAAAACCTATCCGGAGATTGAGCTGGAAGTAGTCCCGTACAGCGGAGCAAATACAACGGTGTATCTGAATACGATACTGGAGGAACATGATCTGCCGGATATCTGCACACTTACCATGTATGATCCGGAGCTGCAGGATCTCAGTGACAGGATGCTGGATCTTTCGGGTTATGCTTTCACAGATAATTATGTAGAATCCCGTCTGAAGGAGGTATCCGATGAGGGGGCGATTTATATGCTCCCGTCAGCGTATAATTGTTTTGGTATTACCTATAACAAAACATTATTAGAAAAACATGGATGGACACTGCCGCAGTCTTTCCGGGAACTAGAGCAGCTTGCGAAGGAAGCAGAGGAAGCCGGGGTACAGTTATGCCTGCCCCAGATCCAGTATCCGGGATATGGGTTCCAGTATTTATGCAATATTGCAGATACCGGTTTTTTAAGCTCTCTGGATGGAAGACAGTGGCGGAAGGATTATCTGTCAGGGAAAGCAGCTGTCAGTGATACAAAGGGCATGATGGACAGCATGGAATATATCAGGAAATGGAAAGAGCTTGGTATGCTTGACGGCAGCAGCAGCGATCCAATCGATGATTTAGTGACTAAAAATGATTTTATCAAAGGAAATACACTGTTTATGCTCGGATCCCAGAATGGCATTACAGATTCAGATGCTACAACAGATGAATTTGGACTGATGCCGTATCTGTCAGAAGATGGAAGCAAGAATGTCTACATATTGTCAGTGGGACGTTATTATGGTCTGAATAAAAAGTTAGAAGACGATCCGCAGAAACTGGAAGATGCACTGAAGGTGATGGAAGTGCTGTCTACGGTGGAGGGAACCTCTTCCCTTTACCCGGAGACATCGTTAAAAGCCAGCCTTCTGCCATTTAAGGATGCAAAGGCAGACGATACGTATTACGGTGATATCGCAGACGCGATCAATGCAGGAAATACGGCACCGTTTATTTACTCTGGCTGGGAAAATACACTTGTCACTACAGGAACAAAAATGCTGGAGTATATGCAGGATAAAGCAACGATAGAAGATGTAGTAAAGCAGCTTGAGGATGACCAGGAAAGCGTGGTAAATAAGAAACCGGAAGTCATTACCACAACAACGGAAGTTATTTCGCAGGAGAATTGCGCAAAGCTGGTAGGCAGATGCTTTGCCCAGGCAACGGGCAGTGATCTGGCACTTGTTTCCCTGGGAACATGGATCAGTGGTAATGGGCTGAATCAGAACAATGACTGTGTGAGTGCAAAGATGTATGCAAAAGATATTACAGTGGATGATCTCAGTGCGATCATTCCGACAGGCTGGACAAGAACGATCAAGACGGTCAGCCTGACAGGAAAACAGATCAAGGATTTATATAAAGAGGGGTATGATGCAGTCGGTACAGGAAACAACTACCCTTATGTGCTGGTAAGCCCGATGGAACTGGAAGATGATAAGACCTATCAGGCTGCAATTTCCGGAATCAGCGAAAGACTGGCATCAGATACAGAAGTGACAGACAGTGGTATTGTAGGTCTGGATGCGGCAAAAGAGTTTTTTGGGCAATTTAAGACTTTAAGTGAAGCAGATGCTGAATGGAAATAAACGGAGGAGAAAGATGCAGGAGGAAAAGCGTTACCGGAATTTAATATTGGGGTGCTGTATAACTGGTATAGCGATGTTTCTTGCATTCTTTTCCCTGTATCAGACTTATATCCGGAATATCATCTATGAAGAACGGTTAAATCAGATGGAAGAGATTACCCGCCAGATGTTTCAGAATCTGGAGAATGTGATTGATTCGCACTGGGACCGGGTGACGGAAGAGTGCAATTATCTGAAAGATGCAAATGTACAGACTACAGATGAACTCTGCAAACATATGAAAAAGACGTATGAATTATCAACATATGCAGAGCAGAAGATCACATTGATGGCAATGGATTCAGAAGGTGGATATTATACAGAAGACGGATATATAGGGCTTTTCCGAGATCTGGATTATTTTGAAGAAAGTCCTGAAAGGATCAGTTTTGTTTTTGATTCCATGACGGATAATCAGTCAGAGATGGTATTCCTGAATCGTCTGCCAAAGCCCATACATCTTCAGAATGGAGATAAGGAAACGACAATTCTATATTTTGGGCTTGCTCAGGACATGGAACAGCTGAATCCATATTTTAATTGCGAAGCTTATAACGGAAACAACAGTGTGTACGTACTGGATGATAATGGATTCAAACTGTTCAACAGTAATCAGACAGAACTGATCAAGGGGCATAATGTATTTTCCGTTTTACAGAACATGAAGTATCTTCATAATTCTTCTTTTGAGAAAACAAAGGCGGAACTGGAAGAAAAAGGCTGCAGTTATTCAAATGCAATACTGGATGGAACAGAATATTTTTACGGGATAAGAAGAATGGAAAATGCAGAATGGACACTGATTTTTCTGGTTCCGGCAGAGTATGTTGCGACGAATACATTAAAACTTGTGAATTTTGTCATGATATTTATCATTATCTTTACGGTTATCGTAGCAGCCTTTGTTATTCTGGGGGTTTCTTTTGTTATGTACAGAAACCAGCAGGAAGCGATCCGTGTGGAGCGGGAAAATAATGCGAAGCTGGAAACAGTGAACAAAGAACTGCGTCAGGCGAAGCAGGCGGCAGAGGAAGCTTTTCAGGTGGCACAGGAAGCGAACAGATCCAAGAGCAGCTTCCTTGCCAATATGTCTCACGATATCCGTACGCCTATGAATGCAATCATTGGTATTACGTCATTGATCCGGCATGATGCCGGAGATAAAGGCAAGGTAATAGAATATGCGGATAAAATTGACACTTCCTCACAGCATCTGTTGGGGATTATTAATGATGTTTTGGACATGAGCAAGATTGAAGCAGGAAAAACTGTTTTTAAATATTCTGACTTTTCTATCGTGGATTTTATACAGGAACTGGACACCATCTTTCATTCTCAAATATCGGAAAACAAGCAGACTTTTACAATTACAAAAGAAAATATCCGGCATGAATGGGTAAATGGGGATCAGGTCCATTTGATGCAGATTTTCAGTAATCTGCTGTCTAATGCAATGAAATATACACAGGAAGGTGGAGAAATTCAGCTTTTGGCAGAGGAATGTGAATCAAATTCATCGGTTTATGCAAAGTACCGCTTTTTGGTCTGCGATAATGGGATGGGAATGTCAGCAGATTTTAAAAACAAGATTTTTGATGCGTTTACCCGTGCAGAAGATTCCATGACGAATAAGATACAGGGAACCGGTCTTGGAATGGCGATCACGAAAAATCTGGTTGATTCCATGGGAGGAACGATCGATGTAGAAAGTGAACCTGGACAGGGCAGCTGTTTTGAGATTATTATGGATCTGAAAATTGCAGAAGAAAGATCTGCTTCTCCGGCATTACCGGCAGAAACAGAGGAGCAGGATGGTAATATCCTGCAGGGTATGCGGTTCCTGTGCGCAGAGGACAATGAGCTGAATGCAGAGATTCTGATGGAACTGTTAAAGATTGAAGGCGCAGAGTGTACGATCTGTGAAAACG
>CAKRFH010000083.1:0-13318 GCA_934320555.1 uncultured Roseburia sp. | reverse complement strand
TTCTCAGCCCAATGGAAATCTGGAGGAAGCCCCACCCATCCCCGGCTCACATAACCTTCCGTCCGGCAGCGTAGGCTACCCAGCCATCCTCGGATTTATGATAAACAGTAGAAAAAGAATGGAGAATATATGGAAGATTTATTACAGGTAGGAGTTATCACGACCACGCACGGTGTCCGCGGCGAAGTGAAGGTATTCCCGACAACGGACGACCCGGCGCGTTTTAAGAAGCTGAAAAATGTAATCTTAGACACCGGAAAAGAGAAAATCGATCTGGAAGTTGCCGGTGTGAAGTTTTTCAAAAATATGGTCATTCTCAAGTTCAAGGGAATTGATGACATCAACGATGTAGAGAAATACCGCAAAAAAAGTCTGTATGTGACAAGAGAAAATGCGGTAAAATTAAAGAAAAACGAGTACTTCATCGCAGATCTGATCGGTCTTAAAGTGGAGTCTGATGAGGGAGAAGATCTTGGAACCTTAAGCGATGTGCTGCAGACCGGTGCGAACGACGTGTACGTGCTCAGCAAAGAGGGCGAAGACGATATCCTGCTCCCGGCAATCAAAGAATGCGTGAAGGAAGTTGATATCGAGAATGGAACGATTCTGGTACATCTTCTGCCGGGATTGCGTGAAGCGAATCAGAAGTAGCAGCCGGTTGTACAGCGGCAAAAACGGCAACAAACAGACAGAGGAGTAATTGGAAAATGAATTTTCATATTCTGACTTTGTTCCCGGATATGGTCATGCAGGGGTTAAACACCAGCATCATCGGAAAAGCAGTGGAAAAAGGACTGCTGTCGATCGAGGCGGTCAATATCAGGGATTACACAGAAAATAAACATGGAAAAGTAGATGACTATCCTTATGGAGGCGGTGCCGGCATGCTGATGCAGGCACAGCCTGTTTATGATGCCTGGAAAGCTGTGGCTGACCGTGCTGCCGGGGCAGAGAATGGAGAGAAGAAAAGAATCCGGACGATTTATGTGACACCACAGGGACCGACTTTTACACAGACAATGGCGAAGGAACTGGCGCAGGAGGAAGAACTGATCTTTCTCTGCGGCCATTATG
This sequence comes from uncultured Roseburia sp., assembly GCA_934320555.1. GTDB lineage: Bacteria > Bacillota > Clostridia > Lachnospirales > Lachnospiraceae > Roseburia. The sequence goes on along the minus strand of CAKRFH010000083.1, from coordinate 12,244 downwards.
AGGGAATCGATGAGCGCGTGTTAGAGGAGGTCGTGACGGATTATGTCTCCATCGGAGACTATGTCCTGACCGGCGGAGAGCTGCCGGCGATGGTTATGATTGACGCCATTTCGCGCATGGTGCCGGGGGTTTTGAATAACGAAGTCTCCGGTGTGACAGAGTCTTTTGAGGGCGACCTGTTAGAGTATCCGCAGTACAGCCGTCCGGAAGAGTGGATGGGGAAAAAAGTGCCGCAGGTGCTCTTAAGCGGAAATGAAAAGAAAATCCGGGAGTGGCGCAGGGAAAGTGCCGAGCAGAGAACGAAGGAAAGACGCCCGGATCTGTATCAAAAATATAGCGAACTGCAGGAATGCAGGCGGATCCTTGCAAAGAAAAAGCTGCTCCATATGGATATGACAGAGCTGATCGCCCGTGGGCAGGCAGAGCTTGTTGCCCGCGAGGGGGAGAGCATCTGCTTAAGGGACAGGGAGAGCGGTATTTATTTTCTGTCTGCCACAGACTTGGAAAAAGGGAAACGTCTGCTTCGCCATATTCCACAGGGACCGGAGACAACGGCTGTGCTTCATCAGGAGTTCCTGCGGCAGCCGGCAATGGAGTATTTACAGGCGGAGTCAACCTTGAATTGCTATCAGGTCGTGTATACAAAAAAAGAAAAGCTGCCGATCACGGGGCTTTACAGCATAGACCCGAAAGCGGAGAATAATCTTCCACAGATCAGGCGGCTTACCACTTCCTATGCACAGGAAGTATTTGAACATTACAGCATGGGAGAACATCCGGAATATGTGCGTGACCGGATCGAGAAGGGTTGGATGTTTGGCGCATTTGTCGACGGAAAGCTGGCAGGTTTTATCGGTATGCATACAGAAGGCGGTCTTGGGATGTTAGAGGTGCTGCCGGAGTACCGTGGACGTGGAATCGGCAGAGCGCTGGAGACTTACGCAGTCAATCTTTCACTGGAACAGGGGTATACCCCGTTCGGACAAGTGGTGGAGGACAATCTGGTATCCGCAAAATTACAGGAAAGCCTTGGATTTTATTTTGCGAAGGACAAGGTATACTGGGTGGAAAGCAAATAATAGAAATTAGCAGAAAAATCTTGCATGAACTTCAGATGATTGTTATAATCTCTTTTAGGTTTATAAGATTATGAATAAGGAAATCAGGCGTTAATTCATGTTTAAGAGAAGGAAAGAAACAGAAAAATATACCGTGGAGTCTTTCCACGAAAAGACCGTTACGCTCACCACGAAGAACGGACCGGTGGAGGTACAGAAGTACAAGCTGCCGTTAGAACTTGAAGTCGGGGATGAGCTGTATCTGAACGAATTTGGAATTTACGAGAAAATGTAACAGGATGAGGTACGGATGAGATGTTATAACGCTTCTGGAAAGAACGTGTTATAACATTTTTTTCATGATGGAAGAAGACAGGCAAGGGTGTGCTGTCGGAAATCATCCGGAAACGGAGAAAAAGATTGAAGAAAAGAAAACAGATCGTGGCAGCTGTGGTACTCGTGGTAATGATGGGTGTGCTGCTCTTTGTTGGCGGCAGAAAGAGTGCGGCAGAACAGTATGAAGCATCTTTTTATGATGTCTTTGACACGCAGACGCAGGTGATTGGATATGCCTCTTCTAAGAAGCAGTTCACGGAGCAGATGGAGCAGATCAAGGAACAATTTCAGTATTATAATGATCTTTTTGATATTTATCATAACTATGAGGGAATGAATAATATTAAGACGATCAACGATAACGCGGGGAAGGAACCGGTGGAGGTCGATCCGGAGATTATTGCGTTATTGAAGCTTGGAATCGAGATGGAAGAGCAGACAGACGGTAACGTCAATATTGCAATGGGAAGTGTGCTTTCTATCTGGCACGATTACAGGGAAGCTGGGATGAACGATCCAAAGCAGGCAAAGCTGCCGGAAATGGAAGAACTGCAGGCGGCAGCGGAGCATACGGATATCCATGGAATCGTCATAGATGAGCAGGCATCCACTGTCTATCTGAAAGATCCCAAGATGTCACTGGATGTGGGAAGCATCGGAAAAGGTTACGCGGTACAGAAGATGGCAGAGTATGCGAAGGAAGAACTTGGCGTTACAAGCATGCTTTTTTCAGTTGGGGGAAATGTCTGCGCGATCGGCGGGCACCCGGACGGGACACCGTGGCGGATCGGGATCCAGAATCCGGATGTGGACAGCGATCAGGCATATTTGCAGAAGGTATCCGTGCAGGATGTGAGCGTGGTGACAAGTGGAAATTACCAGCGTTATTATGAGGTAGATGGAAAACGGTACTGCCATATCATTAATCCTCAGACACTATTGCCGGCAGACACATTTTCTTCTGTGACGGTGATCACACCGGATTCCGGGATCGCGGACGCGCTGTCTACGACACTTTTTAACATGTCCTTAGAGGAGGGCATGCAGTTTGTAAAAGAGCAGGATCAGGTGGAGGCTATGTGGGTGTCAGAAGATGGCACGATCGCATACTCGGACGGATTTGAAGCTTACCTGACGGAAAACTAATAGCAGGAAACAGAAGGAAGAGATAAAGAGAGGAAGGACATGGAACAGGACAATCTTAAGATCAGGAAAACGGATCTGTATCTGATCGCAGGGCTGCTTCTTGTGGCGGCCACACTTTTTGCGGGAATCCGTCTGTACGGGAAAATGACGACCACAGAAGCAGTTGCGGTGGTGACGGTGGACGGAAAGGAATATGGCAGGTATCCGCTTGGAAAGAACCAGACCGAGACGATCCACCTGTCAGATGGAAGCTATAACACGTTCGAAGTGAAGGACGGCTATGTGAGCATGACGGATGCGTCGTGTCCGGACCAGATCTGCGTGAACCACAGCAGGATCAGTAAGAAGAATGAGACGATTGTATGTCTGCCGGACAAGGTTGTGATCACGGTGGAGAACGGGGAAGAGGCTAAGATTGATGTCCTGGTGCATTAAATTTACGCGAAGACGGGCAGATAATGTGAGAATGGCATCCGTTATGCAACTGATATAATGACATTTATGAAAGAGGAAAATTATGGCAAAAAAAACGGCGCTTCTTGGAATGCTGGTAGCTCTGGCGTTTGTACTTTCTTACATTGAGACACTTATCCCGGTAAATCTTGGAATCCCAGGAGCAAAATTAGGACTGGCAAATCTTGTAGTCATGGTAGCTCTTTATACCCTGGGAACGAAAGAGGCTTTCGGACTTTCCATGGTAAGGATTTTACTTACCGGTCTGACGTTTTCATCCATGGCAGCAATGTTATATAGCTTCGCAGGCGGTCTTCTGAGCTTTGCAGTGATGGCTCTGATGAAAAAAACGAAAAAGCTATCCGTGACGGGAGTGAGCGTTCTCGGAGGCATCGCCCATAATGCCGGTCAGATTTTTGTGGCAATGTGGATGCTTGATACGGCGACGCTGATCTATTACCTTCCGGTGCTTGCCATTACGGGAGTTGCATCAGGAACGGTGATCGGACTCCTTGCAGTGATGGTGATCCGGCGGATTTCCGGTGCCATAAACCGTGATAATTGATGTTATTTAAGTGGATGGAATAAAAACCATCAATAATTGTTATAATAAAAAACAAATTTGGTCTTGCAATTCTGTTTTTGAAGTGATATAAATAATACAACATTAACAGAGAAAAGCGTTGAAGGAGACTCCTGTTTTTAGGCGTCGACAGGAATACAGCGTCACCGACTGAGAGCGCTGTTGGAAAGAGAAAGCAGTGGGAACACTCCGGAGCAGACTGGTTGAAGCAGATCAGACAGTAGTATGTATGAGGCTGAGTAGGTCAGTACGTGGGTGCACGTTACGCACATTGAGTGGGAAAATGAATTTTAATGTTATCATTTTCCAATGCGGGTGGTACCGCGGGATATTAGACAGAATAGAAGTTGTCATCTCGCCCTGGAAGAACAAGTGTTCTTCCAGGGCTTTTTTCGTTCATAGGAAAATACATCCTGTGAATGAAAAAAGCTCCGCGAGAATTGCACTGCAGCGGAGACGTATTAAGCCGCAAAAGCGTGTATTCGATTGTATCGGAAATTTCCCGTCCCGCACCGAGTAATTCCCAGATCAGGAAAGAAAAGGAGCGTACAGACGTATGGAATTTATGACAGGAGTAAACAAAAAAGAAACAGTAGAAATCAGTGAAATCTTAGCAGGAGATTTCGAGGGAAAAAGCGTGAAGGTAAACGGCGCGGTGCACACAATCCGTGATATGGGTGAGGTCGCATTTGTCGTTTTACGAAAGCGCGAAGGTCTTTTACAGTGTGTATTCGAAGAGGGAAAGACCAGATTCGATCTGAAAGATTTGAAGGAAGCAGCCACCGTTGAGGTGGAAGGCATTGTGAAGGCAGAGGACAGGGCACCGAATGGATTTGAGATTCGGCTTGAGAGCATCCGGGTATTGTCAGAGCCGGCAGCGCCGATGCCGCTTGCAATTTCAAAATGGAAATTAAATACTTCCCTGGAAGCAAACTTAAATAACCGTTCCATTGCACTCAGAAACATCAGGGAGCGCGCAAAGTTCAAGATCCAGGAGGGAGTTGTCAGAGGTTTCCGCGATTTCTTATACGGACAGGGATTTACAGAGATCCATACGCCGAAGATTGGGGCAAAAGGAGCAGAGGGCGGAGCAAACATGTTCCGCATGGATTATTTCCACAGACCGGCGGTATTAGCCCAGAGCCCACAGTTTTACAAACAGATGATGGTAGGTGTGTTTGACCGTGTTTTTGAAACTGCACCGGTGTTCCGTGCGGAGAAGCACAACACGAAGCGTCATCTGAACGAGTACACGAGCCTTGACTTTGAGATGGGATACATCGATGGATTTGAAGATATTATGGCAATGGAGACCGGATTTTTACAGTACATGGTGGAGCTTTTGAAGAAAGATTACGCGAAAGAACTTCAGATTCTTGACGTGAAGCTGCCGAATGTCGACCGGATCCCGACCGTAAGGTTTGACGAGGCGAAGAGAAAAGTAGCGGAAAAATATAACAGACAGATCCGTAACCCATATGATTTAGAGCCGGAAGAGGAAGCACTGATCGGACAGTATTTCAAGGAGGAGTGCGATGCGGACTTCGTGTTTGTCACCCATTATCCGTCGAAGAAGAGACCGTTTTACGCGATGGATGATCCGGCAGACCCGACTTATACGTTAAGCTTTGACCTGCTCTACCATGGACTTGAGATTACGACCGGCGGACAGCGTATCCATGATTATCAGATGCTTTTGGAGAAGCTGGAAAAACGAGGCATGACAACAGAGGGAATGGAACAGTATATGGATACGTTCAAACACGGAATGCCGCCGCATGGAGGACTTGGAATCGGATTGGAAAGGCTGACGATGAAGCTGATCGGGGAGGACAATGTGCGTGAGACCACGCTGTTCCCGAGAGACATGAGCAGATTAGAACCGTAACAGGCAGATAAAGTGAAAGGGAGAAACCAGATGGATCTTGTGAAAGTACTTGAGCATTATGTTCCATATAATGAACAGGAAGAAAAAGACAGACAGGTGATGCTGCAGTTACTTCGGACGACACCGGATATTTTTGAAAGGAAAAACCAGACGGCGCATTTTACCGCGTCCTCATGGCTTTTGAACCGGGAGCATGATAAGGTGTTAATGATTTACCACAATATCTACCATTCCTGGGCATGGACCGGCGGACATGCGGACGGAGAGACAGATCTTCTTGCCGTTGCCATGAGAGAGGCAAAAGAGGAGACCGGCGTGACAGAGATCAGAGCGCTGTCAGAGCTTCCGTTTTCCATTGAGATCCTGACGGTGGACGGGCATGTGAAGCGCGGGAGCTATGTACCGTCCCACCTGCACCTGAATGTCACGTATCTATTGGAAGCGGACGAGGATGAGGTGCTTCGGGTGAAACCGGACGAGAACAGCGGTGTGAAATGGTTTCCCCTTGAGGAGGCACTTGCGGCGAGCACAGAAGCCTGGATGGTGGAACGTGTTTACCGGAAGTTGAATGAGAAGCTGGCACAGATTAGATAAGCCCGCAGCGGCAGCAGAAGTTTTTACAGGGAAAGGAAAAAGAAAAATGGCAAATATCATATCGGATGAGACGATCGAATATGTCGGAATTCTTGCAAAACTGGAATTAAGCGACGAAGAGAAAGAGCGCGCCAAGAAGGATATGGGAGATATGTTAGATTATATTGACCAGTTAAATGAACTGGATACAGAAGGTGTGGAGCCGATGTCACATGTGTTTCCAATGACAAATGTCTTCCGTGAGGATGTGGTGACAAACGGGGACGGAAGCGAGGCAACCTTATTAAATGCACCATGCAAAAAGGATGGCGGATTCAAGGTTCCAAAGACAATCGGATAAAACAGGAAGGTGATCGGAATGAATTTAATGAGTTTGACTGCCGTTGAATTAGGCAGAAAGATAAAAGCAAAAGAGGTCACAGTGAAGGAAGCTGTCACAGCTGCGTTAGACGCGATCGAGGCGAAGGAAGCAAAAGTGAACAGTTTTGTGACCGTGGACAGGGAAGGTGCCTTAAAGAGAGCGGAGGAAGTGCAGAAGTTGATCGATGACGGGACACTGACAGGTCCGCTTGCCGGAGTGCCGGTTGCGGTGAAGGACAACATGTGCACGAAGGATGTGCTGACCACCTGTTCCTCGAATATTTTATATAATTTCAAGCCAACGTACAGCGCACAGGCAGTGGAGAACCTCGAAGCTGCAGGCGCAGTGATCATTGGAAAAACAAATATGGACGAATTTGCGATGGGAAGTACAACCGAGACATCCGCATTCGGGGCAACGAAAAACCCGTGGAATGAAGCACATGTTCCGGGTGGTTCCTCCGGCGGTTCCTGTGCGGCAGTGGCAGCGGAGGAGTGCTCTTATGCCCTCGGTTCGGATACTGGCGGTTCTATCCGTCAGCCAAGCTCTTTTTGTGGGGTGACCGGAATCAAACCGACTTACGGAACCGTTTCAAGATATGGGCTGATCGCCTACGGATCTTCGTTAGACCAGATCGGACCGATCGCAAAGGACGTGACGGACTGTGCTACGATCTTAGAGGCAATTGCTTCCTATGATAAGAAGGATTCCACCTCGATCCCAAGGGATGACTTAAAGTTTACAGACGCACTCGTGGACGATGTAAAGGGAATGCGGATCGGAATTCCGAGAGATTACTTCGGGGAAGGTCTTGATCCGGAAGTGAAGGAGGCAGTGCTTGCAGCAGCAAAGACGTTAGAGGAAAAGGGCGCAATTGTGGAGGAATTCGATTTGAGCCTTGTAGAGTACGCGATTCCGGCCTATTATGTCATTGCCTGCGCGGAGGCGAGCTCGAACCTTGCCCGCTTCGACGGTGTGAAATACGGCTACCGCACGAGCGAATACGAGGGACTTCACAACATGTATAAGAAATCCCGTTCCGAGGGATTTGGTCCGGAGGTAAAACGGAGAATTATGCTCGGTTCCTTTGTGTTAAGCAGCGGTTATTACGATGCTTATTACCTGAAAGCACTCCGCACGAAAGCACTGATTAAGAAAGCTTTTGATGAAGCTTTTTCCAGATATGATGTTATCTTAGGACCGGCGGCTCCGACGACAGCGCCGAAGCTCGGCGAGTCCTTAAGCGATCCGATTAAGATGTATCTTGGTGATATCTATACGGTTTCTGTCAATCTTGCAGGACTTCCGGGAATCTCCCTGCCTTGCGGAAAAGACGCAAAAGGGCTTCCAATCGGTCTGCAGCTCATCGGGGACTGCTTCAAAGAGAAGAATATCATCCGTGCAGCATACGCGTTTGAACAGACAAGAGCCTATGAGCACAGTCCGTTAGCATAAGTTTGGAGGAATCGTCATGAGTAAAATATATGAGACAGTGATCGGACTTGAAGTCCATGTGGAATTAGCGACCAAAACCAAGATTTTCTGCGGATGTTCGACCGCATTCGGAGGAGCACCGAACAGCCATACATGCCCGGTGTGTACCGGTATGCCGGGGTCTTTGCCTGTTTTGAATAAGCAGGTGGTGGAGTATGCCATGGCAGTCGGCCTTGCAACGAACTGCACGATCACGCAGTACTGTAAATTTGACCGGAAGAATTATTTTTATCCGGATAACCCGCAGAACTACCAGATTTCCCAGCTGTATCTGCCAATCTGCAGAAATGGCGGTGTGGAGATCGAGACGGCAGCGGGAAAGAAAACGATCGGAATCCATGAGATCCATATGGAGGAGGATGCCGGAAAACTGGTGCACGATGAGTGGGAGGACTGCTCCATTGTCGATTACAACCGTTCCGGTGTGCCATTGATCGAAATCGTATCCGAGCCGGACATGCGCTCCGCGGAGGAAGTAATCGCTTACTTAGAGAAGCTTCGCATGATTATCCAGTATCTCGGTGCATCCGACTGTAAATTAAATGAGGGCTCCATGCGTGCGGATGTCAACCTGTCCGTCCGCGAGATGGGTGCAGCTGAGTTCGGTACCCGTACCGAGATGAAGAACTTAAACTCCTTCAAGGCGATCGCCAGGGCGATTGAAGGGGAACGTGCCCGCCAGATTGAACTGATCGAGGAGGGAAAGAAGGTTATCCAGGAGACGAGAAGATGGGATGATAATAAGGAATACTCTTATGCGATGCGTTCCAAGGAGGATGCACAGGACTACCGTTATTTCCCGGAGCCGGATCTTGTCCCGATCGTCATCAGTGATGAGTGGATCGCCGATGTGAAGAGAAGGCAGCCGGAGCTGCGCACGGAGAAGTTAGAGCGCTATAAGAAGGAGTTCGGTCTCCCGGACTATGATGCGGAGATCATCACCGGCCACAAGAAGTTTGCAGATCTTTTTGAGGCGACAACAGAAATCTGCAAGAAGCCGAAGAAAGTGTCGAACTGGATTATGGGAGAGATTATAAGACTTCTGAAGGAAAATGAGATGGATCCGGAAGATATCGCATTTTCCCCGGTTAACCTCGCCAAAGTCATTGACCTGGCAGATTCCGGTGCCATCAACAGCACGGTTGCCAAGGAAGTGTTTGAGGAAGTCTTCCACCATGACATTGATCCGGACCAATACGTGGAAGAGAAGGGGTTAAAGACAGTCAACGATGCAGGTGAGCTTCGCACAGTTGTAGAGCAGGTCATCAAAGACAATCCACAGTCCGTCGAAGATTACCGCAATGGAAAAGAAAAAGCGATCGGGTTCCTTGTCGGTCAGACGATGAAAGCCATGAAGGGGAAGGCAAACCCGGGAATGGTGAACCAGATATTGAAGGAACTGCTGTAAGAAAAGAAGCCTGAGATGTTATCCAACGATGGAAGGATGGTATCTCAGGCTTTTTATATCCGCAAAGCGCACAAAATGGATTAAGATCTGGATTTTTTCATATGTTCTTTTGCGATAGCGCCTGCATCGACAAGCATCTCGCCGTTGTCGTTTAATTCGTTGAAACGTCCGCGACGTTTTAAAGTTCTCTTATCCGTATCGTCTGTATTTGGTTTTGCATAATTTTTAATTGCTTCCAAGTATGTTTCCCCCAGTCTGCTGAGCCGCGTCTTGCTGTGGGTGATATAGCCGATGGTCATATCACTCTCGTCAGCAAGCGGGACAGCGATAATATTTGGTCCGTTTAAGTTTTCATCGATCACACCGCTGCAAACAGTGTAGCCGTTTAACCCGATTAACAGGTTAAAAAGTGTGGCGCGGTCTCTGACACGGATGTTCTTCTTCCGCTCGGACGGCGAGAAGATCTCTTCTGAAAAATAGAAGGAATTGTGCTCTCCCTGCTCAAAAGAGAGGTACGGATATTCTTCTAATTCCTCATTTGTGATGACCGCATGTGTGGCAAGCGGATGTGTTCTGCTGATAAATACATGTGGCTTTGCAACGAAAAGCGGATGAAAGATAAGATCCTGTGATTTCAGAATCTTTCCAAGTACCGTTTCGTTGAAGCTGTTGAGAAAGAGAATGCCGATCTCACTGCGCATCGCCGCGACGTCTTCGATAATCTCATAGGTCTGTGTCTCGCGCAGGCTGAAATCATATTCGTCCTGTCCGTAATGCCGGATCAGATCCACGAAGGCGTTGACTGCGAAAGAGTAGTGCTGTGTGGAGACGCAGAACTGCTTTTTCCCACCGGAAGTACCTTTGTAACGGTCTTCTAAGATGGCTGCCTGCTCTAACACCTGTCTGGCATAGCCTAAGAATACTTCCCCTTCTTTGGAAAGCGAGATACCTTTGTTCGTCCGGTTGAAAATGACGAGGTTCATCTCTTTTTCCAGCTCATGGATGGCGTTCGTCAGACTGGGCTGTGAAATATACAGTTTTCCTGCGGCATCGGTGATCGTGCCGGTTTCTGCCACGGTTGTGACATAGCGAAGCTGCTGAAGTGTCATGGGATTCCTTCTCATTTCCGGCAGAGACGGAGATCTCTGCCAACTGTCTGCCTATTGTAGCACAGGAGAAGGAAAAAGGAAAGTGGACGCGTGGAAAAACGGTGTCTTTTGAAAAAAGTTATTGAATAAAGTGAAAAATAAAGTGCAACATGCTTTATTTTACATGGAAATAAAGCTGCGGTCACGGTATAATAATGTAAAATATTAGACTATACAAGGGGCAGGGTGCCTGACTGACCGGAACAGTCTTCCTGTCCCACACCAATTTATAATTTCAGAGAAGGGAAAGAACAAACATGAAACAGTACGAAGTATTTGAACTGGTCATTTCGGGGGAAAGACCGGTGGGATCAGATGTGTCAGTCGATCTTGCAGCAGAATTTACTTATGAAAACGGGGAGAGTGTAAAGGTAAAGGGATTTTATGCAGGGGCAGATACCTATAAGATCCGTTTTCTTCCGGTACAGACTGGAAAAGTCAGCTGGAAAGTGACAGGTATTGTGCAGGAGACTGGAGAGGAGGTATGTGAGGAAAATCCTTCCGGAAAAGGAATCGTGAAGGCAGTCGGCACACATTTTGAATATCAGAACGGAGAGCGTTTCTCACCGTTTGGAACGACCGTTTACGCATTAGGACATCAGGATAAGGCACTGATTGAGGAGACATTTGCATCTTTAGCAGAGGCACCTTTTAACAAAGTTCGTCATTGCATGTTCCCGAAACATTACGATTACAATCACAATGAGCCGGAATATTATGCATTTGAGAAGAAAGAGGATGGAAGCTGGGATGTGAACCATCCGTGTTTTGCTTACTGGGATCATATGGAGGAGATGATTCACAGACTCGGGGCGATGGGAATCCAGTCCGACCTGATCCTGTTCCATCCGTATGACAGATGGAAGTTCTCCGAGATGAGCATGGAGGACAACCTGACCTATCTCGACTATCTGCTTCGCAGATTTGCAGCGATCCCGTATATCTGGTGGAGCCTTGCAAATGAGTACGACCTGTGCTTTGCGAAGACGATAGAAGACTGGTATGCGATAGAACAGTATGTGCATGACAATGATCCGTTTGGCCATCTTTTAAGCAACCACAATTGCTTTAAGTTCTATGATTTTTCCAGGGAGAATATCACACATTGCTGCCTGCAGACTGCGGCGCTGCACCGTGTGGATGAATTTATGAAAAAGTACAACAAGCCGGTTGTCTATGACGAGTGCTGTTACGAGGGAGATATCCAGCATCCATGGGGAAATATCAGCGGATTTGAGATGGCAAGCCGTTTCTGGAAAGGATGCGTACAGGGCGCTTACGTGACACATGGTGAGACGTTCTATTCGGAGGATGAGGTTCTCTGGTGGGCGAGAGGTGGAAAATTAAAAGGAGAGAGCCCGAAGCGGATTGCTTATTTAAGAAAGTTTATCGAGGAATTACCGGGAGCTTTGGAGCCGTGGGATGCTCCATGGATGATGCAGGTGCTTGCGATGAAGGATTCTGAGGAGGCAAAGAAAACGCCGATTGTCGGTCTGATCTGCTCAGTAGATCCGGTAGATCTGGAGGACATGGCATGGAAAGATGCTCAGTCCGGCGGACACGTCGGCGAACAGGTATATGTGAAATACCTCGGAAGCCAGACCTGCCGTCTGTTCTTCTTCAATTTGCCTGAGACACATAAGTATAAGATTGAAGTAATCGATATCTGGGAGATGACCCGCACGACACTGATCGAGGAGGCGAGCGGAAATACACGCTGCATGCTTCCGGGAAAAGAGGGAATTGCGGTGGTTGCTACGGCGATTGACTAAAAT
>CAKRFH010000082.1:0-13617 GCA_934320555.1 uncultured Roseburia sp. | reverse complement strand
GAGTACGACGATTTGCCCGTACTCGATGAGAGAAGCTTCTGGTCGGTAACGGGGGACAGGAAAGTATCGGAGAAGCTGTCGGCGCTTCTGGTTGTTTACGGGGCAGACGGGACGGAATGGAGTATCAGCTCTGCCGGAAAGCGTATGGTGAAAAGGGAACTTCCGAGAATCGGCTGGTTTCATAAGCATGAATATGTGGAGATTCTGTATGTGATCGAGGGGACTTTCACCCAGGTATTGTTTGGGGAGGAGATCCGGTTCGGGCAGGGGGAGTTCGTCATTACCGACCAGAACTGTGAACATGCAGATTACATTGAACCGAAGGATGCGGCGGTTCTGTTTCTTCAGATCCGGGCAGATTATTTAGAACATTTGCTCCGCACCTACGACAGCAGGGACGAATTGCAGCAGTTTCTTTTTCATGCGCTGTGGCGGCAGAAGAAGGAGCAGAGCTTTCTGGAATTCAAGCGGACGGAGCAGTATGAGCCGGAGTATTTATTAGACCAGCTGCTGTCGGAAGACCTGTCGAAGGAACCGGGCAGGGATTCCATCAAGGAAGGGCTTATGTTAAGGCTTCTGTATCACCTGTGCAGGGATTATTCCATCCAGCTCCATACGGACAGCAGGGAGAGCCGGGAGAAGGCGGTATTATACGAACTGGAGCGCTACATCCGGAAAAATTATGCGACAGTGACGACGAAGGAGCTAGAGCAGATCTTCCACTATCACCGGAATTACTTTCACCTTCTCCTGAAAAAATACCGGGGCAAATCGTTCCGGCAGTATGTGATCGAGGTGCGGATGAAGAATGCATACCAGATGTTAGAGCTGACAACAGAGCCGGTGAAAAAAATAGCAAATCAGGTCGGCTATGAGAATGTCAGCCATTTCTATCATCTGTTCGAGGCACAGTTTGGGAAGACACCTAGGGAGGTGCGGGAACGCCAGCTGTGAGAATAATATATTTTGAAAGTATACTTTTTTTAATATTCATTGAATCTATGTTGCTATAGTGCTATAATACCAGAAAGAAGGCAATTGCGAAACTCATAGAAAACGTAGACTGGATTGTGCACGATGCCCGGAAGTAACGAAGACACTGGGGAGCCGCCGGTCCTTAGCTCGCAGCCGAGCAGAAATGTACTGGTTAGCCAATATACTGGCATAGCGAGGATGGGAGCTTAGTACCGCTGCGAGCGACACGTAGCGAGAGCGTGTCTTTGTTACTTCCGGGCATCGTGCACAATCTTCACAACCTAAATCAGAGTTTCGTAATTGCCGTACAACAAATGAAAGGCGAAAAACAATATGAACTATCAGGATAAAAATGCAGAAACCATCGACCGTTGGATCGAGGAAGGCTGGGAATGGGGAACGCCTATCGACCACGAGACCTATGAAAAGGCGAAGAAAGGGGAATGGGACGTTGTCTTAACTCCGACGAAGCCGGTGCCACATGAGTGGTTCGGAGATTTAAAAGGGAAAAAGATATTAGGGCTTGCCAGCGGCGGCGGACAGCAGATGCCAATCTTTTCGGCACTTGGAGCGGAGTGTACGGTATTTGATTATTCCCCGAAGCAGCTTGAGAGCGAGCGCCTTGTGGCAGAGCGGGAAGGATATGAGATCCGGATTATCCGCGGGGACATGACGAAGCCATTGCCGTTTGAGGACGGGGAATTTGACCTTATTTTCCATCCGGTTTCCAACTGCTATATTGAGGATGTGAAGGCGGTCTGGAAGGAATGCTTCCGGGTACTAAAACCGGGCGGATATCTGATTGCCGGAACCGACCATTATGTCAATTACATGGTGGATGAGGATGAGAAGACGATCGTGAATGCGCTTCCGTTTAACCCGTTAAAGAACCCGGAATATATGAGACAGCTGGAGCGGGACGATGCGGGTGTGCAGTTCTCCCATTCCTTAGAGGAGCAGATTAACGGACAGTTAGAGGCAGGATTCCGGCTGCTGAATCTGTATGAGGATGTGAACGGGGAGGGGTATCTGAATGACCTGAATATCCCGACGTTTCTTGCAATGAGGTCTGTGAAGCCTGGACAGCCATAGTTTGAAACTATGACAAACACCATTTTTTATGTATTTTTCAAATTCCTTCTGAATTGTTATACTTGGTTCAACTTGAGGAGAACAGGAAAAAACGGAGGAATTTATCATGAGTACATTACAGACACCATTTCGCTATGATTTTGTAGGAAGCTTTTTAAGACCGGAGAAGCTGAAAAAGGCAAGAAGACAATTTGACGAGGGAGCGATTGATTACGCTGCATTAAAAGCGGTGGAAGATGAAGCGATCACAGAGCTTGTGGCAAAGATCAAAGAGCTTGGCTATCATGTCATCACAGACGGCGAGTTCCGCAGGGCAACCTGGCACCTGGACTTTATGTGGGGATTTGACGGAATCGGACATACCCCGACAAAGACCGGGCTTCCATTCCACGGGGAGGCAGCGATGATCGATGATACTTACCTTGTAGGCAAGATCGGACTTTCCAAAGAACATCCATTTGTAGAGCATTTCCGCTTTGTGAAAGCACTTGAGGATGAGAATACCGTGGCAAAACAGACAATGCCTGCACCGGCGCAGTTTTTGGCACAGTTTACAATGCCATTCAACAGAGAGACAACGGATCAGGTTTACCGGAAGGAAGAAGAGCTTGTGGAGGATATTGTGAAAGGCTACGGAAAAGTGATCGATGACCTGTACGCAGCCGGCTGCAGAAATATTCAGTTAGATGACTGCACCTGGGGTATGTTTGCGGACAAGATCGGCCACACACTTTACGGAGTGACCAGAGAAGGTCTGGTGGAAGTAGAACAGGCACACAAGGATATCAACAACAGAGTCATTGCCAATGCACCGAAGGATATGGTGATCAACACACACGTATGCCGTGGTAATTTCCATTCTACCTATGCGAGTGAGGGAGCCTATGATTCCGTAGCAGATATCCTGTTCGGCGAGGAAAATGTGACTGCTTACTTCCTTGAATTCGATGATGAGAGATCCGGCGGTTTCGCACCGCTTGCCAAGGTTTCCGGAGACAAAAAAGTCGTGCTCGGACTGATCACCACCAAGTCACCGGTACTTGAGAAGAAACAGGCAGTGATTGACAGAATCCGTGAAGCTGCAAAGTATATTCCGCTCAACAGACTGTATTTGAGTCCACAGTGCGGATTTGCATCCTGTGAGATCGGAAATAAGCTGACCGAGGAGGAGCAGTGGGCAAAGCTTCGCCTTGTGAGGGAAGTCGCAGAGGAAGTCTGGGGGAAATAGTTCCTGCCAGCGCAACGAATCTAATAAGAATAAACGGAAACTGCCGGTAAGAGAGACAAGCATCTTACCGGCAGTTTTTTTGTTGTCCGTAAAAGGGCACTTTTTTTCCCCGAAAGGAGCATGTTACAGAAAAAGTCATTTTGATAAAATAAAAAAAAGAGAACATTTTTGTTGTTCGGACTTTCTGTGACAAAAAGGATGGAAGCGGGGAAGAACTTATGAAAAAAGGCTTTGGAAAACGACTGGTGAGTCTGATACTTTGCGCGGCGATGCTTGTGACGATGGTGCCGGATCTGATCTATGCGGCACAGCCGGATACACAGGATGTATCCGCACAGACGGCATCCCGGGAGACTGCAGGCGCAGGGGAGTCCGCGGCTGCGGAAAATACCATAGCGCAGCAGTCAGACGATAAAACAGAGAAATGCCTGGAATATGCCCTAAACGGAGGAAGCTTCGTGGAAGGCTATACGGCGCCGGACACGTATCCACAGACGGATCTTCCGGACTGGCAGGATGTCACAAATCCGGGCTATGCATTTGGCGGCTGGTACGATAATAAGGAGTTAGCAGGCGATGCCATCGCAAGTGTGAGTGATGCGGACTACAATGGTCCTGTCGTTCTATACGCGAAGTGGACAGATTCCTGCTACTATGTGGATATCCCGGCGAATGTGTCTGCAGATGGTGGAGAACTTACCTTCGGCGGAACAGCAGACGGTCTGTATGCGGATGACCGCGTGCAGGTGTCGGTGCAGTCGGAGAATGACTGGAACTTAAAGGACGGAGCGGAAAGTCTGCCTTATGAGCTTCACGATAAAGCTACAAATGTTGTGTTGGAAAATGATATCCCGTTAATAACCCTTTCCGACACAGACAAAAAAGAGGAGCGCACCTACGTTTGCAACCTGATGAAAGAGCCGGAGGTGACAGGCTATTATAAAGATACCCTGACCTTTAAGGTGGCTTTTGATAGCAGAGATTATACCATCACCTATGAGGCGAACGGCGGATTCCGCGATGACCCGGATAACCCTGGGGAGGCACTTTTATTTGAAAAGGAGACATTGGTACCGGGGACAGAGCTGAACGATCTTCCGGTTGCGATCAAGTCCGGATATACATTTCTCGGCTGGTGCTACGATGAGGCATGTACGCAGTATGTGGCAGATAACGACCGCCTGCTCGGAGATCTCACACTGTATGCGTCTTTTACGGAGAACCAGCAGTTAGAATCCCATACCATTGCGACCTTTGCGCGTGCCATTGACGTGGATGGGGCATCCTTTGTCCTTCAGGTGACAGATGGCAGTGGAACGCTGTCAGCGGAGCAGGTGAAGGCGGCATGCACGCTCACAAATTTGAGTGATTTTGACGACGAAACAGAACTCAGCTTTTCTTCTGTTGGGAATGGGACTTACACGGTCAGCAAAGCGGGCGGCTGGAAAGAAGGGTCCTCCTATAAACTGGTATTAGATAATGACAATCTGTATTTTACCGGCTTTGACACGTCCATCCGTGAGTATGAGATCGCGATCCACAAGGATGAAGTCCATAACGTACAGCTAAACCAGAACATTAAATATATCAAAGTGACCGACCTGTCTGATCTGACGGTAAACGGACAGAGTGCATCTTCCGTTTCCATTGCAGCCATGACAGTCGGTATGGACGGTACCGTGCAGAGCGAGGGCAGCAGTACGACAGGAAGCTTCCGCTATCAGGGAAGCACGTTGAAGGTCGGGGACCAAATTGCCGTGTACGAGGGAGATGTCCTGCCGAATATGGACACCATCACATCGTCTGCGGACGGAATGAATGTCTCTTTCTTAGAGATCACCGGCGTGAATGGAAGTGTGTACACTTACCGCGGTGCAAAGACCGAGGATGTCCTGTTCATGCCGGATGTCCTGCCGCTTGATCTGGCAAAGGACCAGGACGGGGATGCCGGTAATAACAGTGTTACGGTAGACTTGGCAGACCTGGCCTTCGGCGGGGACGAACTGAGCAGACAGCTTGGGCTTGATGAAGATACGACCGTGGATGAGGGAGACTATCTCGCTCTTTATACTGATATGAGCAGCGGTACGCCATCTTATGGAAAAATCATAGAGGTTGTATCAGATGATGGAAAATATATTATCACCTATGAACCACAGTCGTGGGAAGAAGTGCAGGCAGCCATGGATGTGTATGGCACAGAACCGGTAGACGGGGAGTCTTTGCTGGAAAATACGGATGTCGCTGCATTAGAACAGAATGTTGAGGAGCAGGCGGTTGCAAGCGGTTTTGCAGACCTTGTTGCAGGACAGGTTTCCGAGATGGCGATGCGCACAGAATCGTTCGAGGATCTTCAGATGCTGTTAGAGGAGGAGCTTGGGGCGGATGTGGAGATTGCGACCCAGTCAGCGGATACCCGGTCAGCGGTCGCTGCCCGGGCAGCAGGAGCTAATAAGAGAGTGGAAGTTGGCACTCCACAGGTGAAGGCAGACCTTGATACGAAGTTGCGGCATTTTGATGGAAATGAGAACGGTGTGCATCTGGGACTGGAAGTGACCGTGCCGATCACGTTCCACGTTGCCCGCTATGCAGATTTTACGATCACAGTGAAAGCGACGTTCGAGCAGGAAGTGCGTGTGGCGATCAATGTGGACGGGGAAGCTGTGTGGAAAGTCTGGGGTATTTTCCCGTATATTGCGGATTACCGTGTGACCGCTTCCCTGGATTTGTATGAGTATACCGGAATCGGACTGGAAGTGAACTTTAAGACCGAGGAGGCGAACAATCTGTTCCTGGCACCGGGTGCGGGAAGTGCGGCAGCACAGTTTAAGAAGAAGCAGAAGTTAGCGAATGATATTCAGGGAATCGTGGACGAGCTCCAGGATATGATGGAGAATGGAAAAGAGTACATCTCCGACAAATCTCCTCTGATGGCAAACCTCGGGCAGCAGGAGACGAGAAGCGGCGGTAATGAGATTTCCGTGGCCAAATCGTTAGCGGAGCGCTATGCAGACCTGTTGGAGGATGAGTCTGACTGGGTGGAAATCTACAAGCAGAATATCATCACAAGGCATATCCGTGTGATCCTTATCATTGATATTGCAATTGAGCTGGACTTTGTGGTCTCGGCCAATGTGAACATTTCGCTTGGTATGACCTTCTGGTACAAGAATGCGAAGCGGTATGTCTTCTGCCTGCATGTGAAGGGCAGGAAAGCGACCAGTGACACGATCAATATCACGGAGGAACAGTATGAATTTACCGCTTATGCGATGGGAACACTCGGCATTAAGGCGGGCGTAAGGCTGACTGTGCGTGTCGGGCTGTTATCGACAGAGCTTGCGAGCGTCGGTGTCTCTGCGGATGTGGGCGGCTATGTGCAGCTGTGGGGCTATCTGTACTATATTTTAAAATACGCAGCGTCGACGGGACGGGATTCCCGTGCGATGGGAGCTTTATATCTGGAAGTCGGGATTTACCTTGAGATTAAATTCCGGGCGCAGGCACTCTCGAATGCGTTCACGTATTCCCCGACGCTTTATGAGGCGATGTGGCCGCTCTATACCGTTGGCACGCTGGAAAATGTGCTGGATTTCACAGATCCGGAGGAGACGGAATATAATCTGAAGGGTGTGATGAAGAAGGTGCGCCTGAAGGAAGATTTCTTCTCCATGAACTATCTGGATATGAAGGAAGGATTAAATGACGGCGAGTATTTTACAAAAATTTATGAGGATGACAGCGACGAGTATTTTGTGATTGCGATGACGAACGATGCGTTCACCTTCGATCCGGAGACGGATATCATCACGGTAAATCCGGGAAATGAGAAGTCCGTCGACGGCGAGATGATCGTCACCTGGATCAGCCAGCCGGGAACTTTCAACACAAAGCCGTTCCAGAAGAAAGTGAAGCTGCACTGGGATAACCTGCGGGATGGGTATTACATCGCGTTCCAGAGCAACGGCGGAAATTATGTAAACCCGCTCAACCAGAAATACGGAACCGAAGTGAAGCGGCCGGCAGATCCGGTAAAACAGGGCTATGACTTTGCAGGCTGGTACCGGGATGAGGAGCTGACGGCTTCCTACACGTTCCCGGAGACGATGCCGGATGAGAATGTGATCGTCTATGCGAAGTGGACACCGGCACAGGTTACTTACACTGTGAAAAATTATTTGCAGGGATCAAATGGCATTTATGAGGTCCCGGAGGACGGAACCGTAAAAGGAAAGGCAGCGACTGGTACCGAGATCAGTCCTGCACCGGCGGTGCGGGAAGGCTTTGAGACACCGGCGCAGCGGACTGCGACTGCAGAGGCAGACGGCAGCACGCTGATCGAATACTACTATACCAGAAACCGCTATGAGGCAACCTACAAATCAGATGATGAGATCGTTGCGACAGGTTCCTACCGCTATGGCACGATGATGCCGGTACCGGCGGTCTATAAGCCGGGATATGAATTTGTCGGATGGGTTTTGGAGGGAGGAACAGAGACAGAGGAGATTCCGATGCTCGTTCCGGCAGAGAACAGAACTTATTTTGCAAAATGGGAACCGCTCACAGACATTGGATATGCTGTCCGCTATTATGTGCAGAACCAGAGCGGAACCGGATACAGTTTAAATGAAGTCCGGTATCTGACCGGCGTGACAGGATCGACTGTGACAGCACCGGCAGGGGAGGAAGTTTATGACCCGTCCATTTATCATTTGAAAGACAATACGGCTCTTCCGAGCGGAACCGTGGAAGCAGACGGAAGCCTGGAATTGAAAGTTTACTATGATCTGAACACGTACAAAGTGACATATGACAAAATGGCAGACGATGCCGTGATGCCGGATGGCGCAGAGAGTACTTTTTCGGCGAGACCGGGCGAGAAGCTGGTGACGGCTGTTCCGACCAGGGATGGTTATAGCTTCGCGGGCTGGTACCGGGATGCGGCGTGTACGGAGAAATTCGACAATACAATGCCGGCGGCGGACATCACACTCTATGCAAAGTGGGACAGAATCAAAGTGAACTATACCGTCAGACACTATCAGGAAAATCTGACCCCGTTAAATGAGTATGGATATCCGGCAGGCGAAGAGAAGACCTATATCCTTGTGGAGGAGGAGACCTTCACGGCTCCGGTGGACAGCGAAGTAACACCGGCAGTGAAAGCATATGACGGATTCGAAGCACCATCCGCAGTGAAAGCAACGGTGACAGCAGGGGAGGACGGAACCGGAAATCTGATTGTCGAATATAAATATGACAGAAAAGAATACACGATGGCATGGTTCCTTTATGAAAGCGGGGAAGCGAATCCGATGACGGTACAGTACGGTGCACCGATCACAAAGCCTGGTGAAAAAGAAGCCGGAAAACTGGGATATCGTGTGGAGGACTGGTATGAGGATGAAGCCCTGACCCAAAAGTTCACTTATGACACCATGCCGGCACATGACCTGGCAGCTTACCCGAAATGGGTGCCGGAACAGATTGAGTATTATGTAAACTATGAACTGATGTCGGGAACAAGCGTGGTGGATTCCTTTACGGAGACTTTCACAGGGGAAGCAGACAGCACGGTGGCTGCCCCGGAGCCGAAGGTGATAGAAGGTTATACGTTCGAGGAAGAAGGCAGGCTCGACAGCTTCAAAATAGATCCATATAACCCGTATATTCTGTATACTTACCAGATCAATACCCATACACTCACGTACCAGTACGAGAGCAACAACGGGTTACAGAGCCAGTCGGACAATGTGAAGTATGGGGAAGATATCACAAGAAGCGATCCGCAGCGGGATGGCTATGCATTTGCAGGGTGGTATACCGATGAGAACTTTACGGAACCGTTTACCGGTGTCACGATGCCGGACCGCGATGTGACACTCTACGGAAAATGGGTGGACGGTATGCAGTCCTATCAGGTCGCACATTATCTGACACGGCCAGATGGAAGTGTGAGGCTTTATCTTGTGGAAAACTTATACGGTGCGCCGGGCGAGGTTGTAACACCACCGTCGAAGGCACCGGAAGGATATGAAGAAGTCACGCCGCAAAGCCATACGCTTGTGCAGGGCTCTGTGGCAAATAACAGGATCACTTATACTTATTCGAGAAAGAGCTATCAGATCAACTACGTGTTAAATGGGGCAACAAGTGATACTCCGACGACACAGACACTCCTCTATGGAGATACGATCCAGAATTACCCGAACCGGGATGGCTATCAGTTTGTGGGCTGGTATACGGATGAAGCTTTGCAGAATCCGTTAAGCACCGATACCGTTCCGGCATCAGACCTGACGCTGTATGCAAAATGGGAAGTCTTAAAGAGTTCCTACCGGGTAGAGCACTACAAAGAGTATAGTAACCAGAACGGCTATTATCTCGACCGGACAGATTACCTAAGTGCTGACACCGATACAACGGTAGAACCGGCAGTCAGACAGTATGACGGCTACACTTCACCGGAACCGGTGCAGGGTACGGTAAGCGGAAAGTGGGAGGAACAGCTTGTCATCCGGTATGAATATACATGCAACAGACATACCTTGACGTTACATGATGCCAGCGCAGAAGACTATATTAACGTGCGCGATGTAACAGAAACCGTAAAATACGGAAGTATGATAAGGGAACAGCGCAGATGGGGCTATACCTTTGGTGGCTGGTTTAAGGATGCTTCCTACACCGAACCTTTCACCGGAACGATGCCGGATGAAGACCTGACGCTGTACGCAAAATGGACTCCGGAGGATAGAACGTATTTTATCATTTATGAGAAGCAGAATTTGCAGGGAATCTATGAGACAGCTGATATTGTGGAAGGAACCGCAGAGATCGGCAGCTACATCACCCCGGCAGATATGGGTTACGAAGGATTCACCGCACCGGAGATACAGACGGAACAGATTGTGGCGAACCGGGCAAACCGCTTTGTGATCCAGTATAAGAGGAACCGGCATACGGTTACTTTTAAGCTGAAAAATGGTCAGTCAGATGTTGTGAGAAAAGGATATTATGGCAGTGAGGTGACGGCCCCGGTTCCAAGCCGGACAGGATATACGTTCCTCGGCTGGGGAGAGAAAGTGGCAGATACGATGCCGGATGAAGACCTTACCTACACAGCACAGTGGCAAGTGAACAGCTACAAAGTTTCCTTTATGGTAGACGGTGAGGACCTTGGTGATACCTACCAGTACGGTGAGACGATCAAAATCCCGGAGGATCCGACCAAAGATGGGTACACCTTCCTTGGCTGGAGCGGAGAAATCCCACAGACCACGCCTTGGTACAATGTCAGTGTGTCTGCAATGTGGAAACTGGACAGATACCCTATCAGCTATGATCTTGACGGAGGAAGCGAGTATGAGAATCCAACGACCTACACGTATGAGAGTGGTGAGATTGTACTGAAAGCGCCAACAAAGCGGGAGCATGAGTTCCTTGGCTGGAGCGGAACCGAAATTGACGGAATCCAGAAGACTGTGACAATCCCGAAGAACTCGATGGACAAACGCAGTTATAAGGCACACTGGCGGGAAAAAACGTATACCATCACGTTCCTGCCGAATGATTTCCAGATGGATATCGCACCGATGACGATCGCATGGTCGGAGGCAAAGAAGCTTCCGGCATATGGGAAATCGCCGAAGGGCTACACCTTCGTGGGATGGGCAAAGACCAGACAGCAGCCGTCCCAGAATCCATATATGGATTACGGAGATCAGGCAACCCTGCGGTATGTACAGGAAAACATGACTCTGTATCCAGTCTACAGACCGGATCGCTATAAAGTGACATTCGACTATAATCTGGGAAAACTGTACAAAGAGTACAACTGGCATGATTATGGTTCTGATGTATCAATTCCGCAGATTGGAACAGATGATGAGCACCACAGATGGGGCTATGTCCTGGAGGGATGGGACCTGGTGAAAGGAGCGGACGGATACCTTGACGCGTCCGAGCCGACTTTCAAGATGGAATATGCATCGGATGTAGAGCTTCGGGCGAGGTGGGCACCAAATAATAAATATCTCTATACACCATCTGATTTCGGTCGGAATAAATACACGATCACGGATGACAAGAACAGGGAGATTTCTTTCACCTTCTGCGTGGACGGAAAACAGACAGATCTGGAAGAGACTGGTGACTATGGACTCGGAAACGGAGCGGATTATGTCATCAACATGGACAACATGTCCTATGATGTCGTGCACAAAAATTATACGAAGATGAGAATCCACGGTCGGTACAATGTGCACATGATCATAGATGGATATGTGATCATGCGTGTCAGCTACAAGACAGCAGATGGCAAAGAAGTGAAATGGCAGACAAAGACCAATGATCTTCTGGAAAGTGCTGTGACAAAATTCTTTGATTATACACTTGACTGCGGAGATGCTGTTGATGTGAAGTCGATCAAACTGGAGTTTGATGCAGATGGCGGTAAAGCAGATGAGTACATGATGGATCAGCTGCGACTATGGGTAGAATTTTCCAAATAATTTTACAGACGGTCAGAACAAATCTGGCGGATAGTATGCCTGCACGAAACAGGGTGCCCAAAGCATCTGAAAATGTGCAGGCAATAGGAAGGCATGGTAAGAATATGAAAAAGAAAAAAATGATACTTCTAATTCTATGCATAGCAGCGGTGCTGGCTGTGGGAATCGGATATTTTCTGGTGAGCCAGAGCAGAGGCACAGATCAGACATTTTCACCTGATCTGGATCCGAATGCTACGGCACTGACAGCGGAGGGAGCAGAGAAGCCGGAGGGAATCCGGATTCCGGGATATCCGAAAATCACAGTTCCCGCAGGTGAGACGAAGGTGAAAATGAACTTGAAAAATCCGGAAGGAAATCCGTGCTACTTTACCTTCGAAATCGTGCTGACAGAGACAGAGGAGACAATCTACACATCGAAAATGGTGGAGCCGGGCAAGGCAATTACAGAAGTGGAACTCACCAGGGCACTGGAACCAGGCGAATATCCGGCAGTGCTTAAGATTACAACCGCGTCCTTAGAGGATGGCTCTGAAATGAACGGGGCGGATGTGGAAACCGTTCTGGTGGCAGAGTAAACAGATAACTGCACAGGGTGCCAAGGGCACCGGAAAAGCTGCAGCTTATGAGAAAGGAAAGGATATGGTCATGAAGAAAAAATTATGGATTCCGGCATCGCTCCTTCTGCTTCTGCTTCCGGTTGCGACCGCACAGGCAGCCGAGACGAAAAAAACAGAGATCGCTTACGATGTGTCGGAGCCGGCCTATGAGGTGCTGATTCCTCTGGATGCGGAGATTCCGTATCAGGCAACGTCCTTCGATTATGGAAAAATAGAGGTCACAGAGGCGCTGTTAGAGCGGGGCAAATGTATACAGGTCACATTAGATTATGATGGAAGCCTGAAAAATGAAGAACACCCGGAGTCAGAGATCCCATACCGGATTCTGTCAGGGAATAACCCTTTCACAAGTCAGACTTACACGAAAGCGGGGGAGAAGACAGATCTTACCATTTCCCTCGCACAGGATGACTGGGACAGGGCAGCAGGCGGAGCTTATAAGACGGTTGTGCGGTTTCGGATATCCTATGTGGATAAAGAGTAAGGGAGGTGTGGCATGAAAAAATATATCGCATTACTGGCGGCCGTGTGCAGCTTCCTGCTGTTGCCGTTATCAGTTCCGGCATCGCAGAACCAGAGCGGAACGATCGGCACGACTGTTCCAACAGAACATACCGTCACAATTGAGGCAGACCATGCTTTTGCATTGTATACAGAGGGAAGCAAAGGGCAGAGTGCCGCCTATCTGGTACCGCGCTTCTCAGAGCCGGAATTCGAACTGAGCGTCGAAGATGGCTATTCTATCACCCGCGTATTCGTAAACGGTCAGGATGTGACCACGCAGGTCACAGACGGCATATTAAAGCTGTCCTCCGTCAACAAAGACCAGACAATCACGATCGAGACGCAGAAAAACACAGAGCAGCCGGAGAAACCAGAGGATCCGAAAGACACAGAGCAGCCGGAAAAACCGAAGGACACGGAACAGCCAGATAAACCGCAGAACCCGGATCCAGGCAATTCCGGATCAGACGGCAAGGACAGTTCAGATAGCGCCAACCATACTCCGAAGCCAGACAGCGCAGCGGATAACACTTCAAGTTCCGCAGAGAACAGCTCCGTGAAAAATTCCGCGGATACCAGTGACCTGAATTCTGGGCTTCCGGGTGCCCTTCTGGCAGCCGCAGGAGTATGCCTGCTTTTCGCCGGTGCAGGTGCACTGAAAAGACGAAAATAAACGAAAGTA
>CAKRFH010000081.1:0-13618 GCA_934320555.1 uncultured Roseburia sp. | reverse complement strand
ACCTTCTGTTCTATCTCATCCGCCATCAATTCTCTACATATCTCTCTCAACGCATCACACATCGCATATTCCTCCTTCAACTTATCTCTGTTTGCCCTCATGACAGCATCTGCAAGCGCCTCATGTAGCTTTGAATTCGTTATTCCATCATATTTTTCTACAAACTCATCAATCTCCCCGCCTGCTTCCAGGTCTTTCCGAAGCATACTCAACCAGTAGTTGTCTTTCTTCGAAAGTTCCGGGATAATGAGAAGCTGTATCGGAAGCGCATCCCCTTCCAGATAGTAGATGCCTTCACCTGTCTGCTTTACTGTTATTCCCCGCTCCTCCCGGATTCTTTGCAGCATTTCAATCGGATAATGGTAGCATGCAAAGGTGATCGTCAATTCCTGCGCCGGACGCTCGTTGATGTGCTTTCCGTCAGACTTATAAAAACAGGTATATCCATATACTTTGTAAAAATCGTCAATACTTAAATTGTCATCCGGTGACTTGTATTCGATCACATTATAGCTTCTGAAAATGTGTCCGATGTTCTTTCTGACTACGATCTTCCGGTTCTTCTTCACAATCAGAAGATCCATCTGCAATGGCTTCTTTGACAGCAGATGTTCCGCTTCAAAAGTCAGATGCTTAGCATCTTCCTCCAGCTCAATCTGCACAGCCGCGTCAAATGCCGGATGCCACTGTATCCGTTCTGTTTTCGTTTTTGTCAATCTTTTCTCCTTTTAGTATACTGTAATTTTCCCATTATTTCAATATTGAAATCACAGTTTCCATATAAAAATATTGTTTCTGATTCCTTAGCCTGAACCGGCTATGAAGATAAGACGGAGCCTGACTCCCCTTTTGCAAGCTCCTGCAGACTGTGAGACACACTGAGACTCCCACGCTCTCAGATATGAAATACACGCTTCTTTCGAAGCTATCTGCGATAAAGTTAAGTATAAAAACTTTCTATAATTTTGTCAATCATCGTTTTCTATTTTGTGCACTTTTCACAATTCATTTCGCTGCAGTCCACTCACATGTTCATCACCACAGCAATAACATGCACGCCTTGCGAACATTCTATCACCACAAAAAAGAAACGAACAGACGCTTCTACCCGTCCATTCGTCTCTCTCTCTGTTCTAATATTTTCATCAGTCCGAGCTCCCCGTCGAACTGTCCAATTTCCTGCCTGTCCAGGTCGTACACAATGCCCTGCCAGCTTGTGTCGCGGCGGCTTATGACCACGACATCCACGGTCCACAGCAGTCCCCGTTCGTGCGTCACAGCTTCCTGCGATTGTAAGCGCTTCGGGCTGCCCTGATAGGACGCTGCCTTCGTCCCGCCTGTAAAGCTCCGCTTTTCCTGAAATGCCTGTGGATACCCCACCTGGTCAAAGACAGCATCCATTTTCAAAAAGAGTTCATTCCACCCACTATAAGTAATCACTTCCGGTGCAAGCAGGGAATAGATTCTGCCTGCCATATCCTGTTCCTCTGTATCTACGCAGATACGAAACCCATTTGCCGGATAATCCTGTCTCATATGCGCTCTCTCCTTACTTCACGATATAGCCTGCAACTGTCACTTCCTCTAAGTTCAC
Source organism: uncultured Roseburia sp. (assembly GCA_934320555.1). Taxonomy (GTDB): domain Bacteria; phylum Bacillota; class Clostridia; order Lachnospirales; family Lachnospiraceae; genus Roseburia. The sequence goes on along the minus strand of CAKRFH010000081.1, from coordinate 12,024 downwards.
GTCGATCTTCAATCCCGCATACTTCTTATTGTCCCGGTAGAACCGGTTGATAATACGCTCTGACACTTTCCTGCCATTCTCATAATTGCAGGTCGGAAGCAACACCACATACTGGGAATCGCTGTAGCGCGATGCCACATCCCCGATCCGAAGGGATCCCTTCAACGTATCTTCCAGACGTTCCATTGCATTCCGGATACGGAACTCCTCCACCTGGCTTAAGCTGCCCTCGGTCGTCTTATCCGGTTCGAAGGTGAGAAGCAGGATATGCTCTGCCTCGCCTAATCTCGTGATCTTTCTCGCTTCCAGGCGGTAGATCTCGCGGAACACCGGATAACCACACAGGAACACCCCTTCCGGGTTCTCCTCCGTCATGTTCTCCTTCACTTCCTCGATCCTGGCAGCCTTCTCGCCCTTGCTCATGGACAGAAGTTCTTCGTAGATGGTCTGCAGCTTCTCCGGTTTCCGGATACCAAGCTCTTCACGCAGGATCTTCACTGCCTTCTCGTAGGACTCCATCGCAAGGTTCAACTTGTTCTGCTCCATGCGGGCAAGGATCAGATAGTAATGCAGCTCCTCATCCACGTTGTCATACTTCAACGCCTCGTTACAGATCTGTTCGATCTTCTCATAATCGCCCGACTTTATGTAACACTCTGATAGAAGCTTCACGCAGGACAGATACATAGAGTGGTAATAGGTATTCATCGTAACTGCCCAGTGCATCTCCAGGATCTTCGGCATGAAATCGCCTTTATATCTCAAAATGGCACGTTCCAGACAACTCTTCACTTTCTCCTCCGGGATATCATGCTGCTTCGCTTCGTTATAATCCTGTTCGAATGCTTCCACATCCACGGAAACCTCTGCATCCGGATTCCACCGGTAGGATCCCCTGTTTGTCTGAATGAATTCCTGCTCCCCGAAGTACTGCTTCATGAGATTCCGAAGACGGTACATGAGGTTCTTCAGTGCTCCAGCCGGATTGTTCGTCTCTTCATCCTGCCACAGGGCGGATGCGATCTCGTCTACCGTCAATGTCTTATTTCTGTGTAAAATAAGGTAAACGAGCAGATTTGACAGTCTGGTTGAACGTATCTTATCATCGTCTAAAACAACGTCTGCTTCTCTGATCTGAAACTTACCAAGTGTATTTACTGTAAGCATAGGATCTCCTCCAAACTTTCCATTCACTACTCATGTCATTATATTTTAACACATTTTCCCACTATTGCACAAGTCAAATCGTACAAATAAAGGAATACGGAATGGAAAAAGGGTGGTTCTTACACCACCCTCCTCTGTCTCTTTGTGCTGCTTACTTCTTCGCTTTTTTCTTTCTGCTGATCACAACTGCTGCAATCACTGCCAGAAGAGCTACAAGAATTCCACCGATCATGGAAACCAGAACTGCATTTGAAGAAGCCTCCTGTGCTCCGCCTGCCAACGGAACCTCCTCGTCATCAATCGTATTGGTATTGTTCTCATCGGATGCATTGCTTCCGTTCGTACCGTCATCTAACGGAGGCTCCTCCTCCGGGATATCTGTCGTGTTGTCATCTGCATTATCTCCGTTGGCCTGATTGTCATCCGTGTTGTCTGTATTATCTGCCGGCGTCTCATTGCCTGCGGTATTTGCATTTCTGTCATTTCCGAGGTCTGTCACAGCGCCTCCGGTCTGCTGGCTGTTATTGCCGGTTCCTGTTGTTTCGACAATCTGCTCGATCTCGTTGATCTCCTCCACGGTCGTGGTTGTTCCCGGAACTTTATTCACAACTGTAGTGGTGATTGTCTCCACCTCGCCGGAATAGGTGTAGTGGAATGTCACGGTATTGTCTGCATCTTTCTCTAAGGTCAGGTCCTGTTTTTCCTCCGAAGCGGTATAATTCTCAATGCCCTTCGGATAAATGGTAAGCTGTTCCCCTGCGTTCGCGTACACAATAGCCGGAGTCGCGATCTGCTCCCCTGACTGGGAATCCACATATAAAACGGTATAGGAAACCGGGTCAACCAGTCTTCCGTAATCTAACACATACTCCGTATTTCTCTGAATGGAAGCTGTCACGATCCCGCCGTCTGCTGCAAGGTCTTTTACCGCATAGACCGGTGTCTGGTCCGCATTCTTCTTCACATCCACATTGCTCTTTAACCATGTGTTAAACGCATTGTCATCCTTCCAGATACTTCCTGCCACGCTGGCAACCGTCTCTCCTTTGGCAACGGTCACTTTGATGTAGTTCTCTTTCACTTCGATCTTGTCGTTTCCTTCAAAATCAGATGTGGAAAATGTTCCGACATTTCCCGCACGGAATGTTACGGTATATTCCCTTACTGTCTTCTCTGGTACCTCTGCTGCCTTCACTCCGGTCGCAGGAAGTACGAATGCGGCGCAGAGGATTGCGGTCAGAAGACCTGCTATTCTTTTTCTCATCTTCTTCATGCCTGCTTCTCCACCTTTCTTTTCTTCACTGCCACTGCTACAATTGCAACACCTGCCGCAAGGATGGCGAGCAGGATTCCGATTGAGGTCGGATCACCGGTCTTCACGCCATGTGCTAACGGAACGATCTGATCCTGAATGGATACCGGAATAATCTTGTCGATCACTTTCTTCACCACTTTGTCCGGTTCCTTCTCCTCTACATATTTCGTCACGATCACCGGCTGTCTGTCATCCGCATAATAAGCACGGAATTGAAACTGTAACTGTCCGGTTGCCCTGGAATAGTCAATGCCATTCGCACTGTCCATGCCCTCGCCGTCTAAGGTAAGCGTCACATAGACATTCGTATAATCCCCGCCTGCAAGCTCTGCCACATAGCGGAAATCCTGTAACTCTGTGATATCAGAAAGACCTGTCGTGCTGGCATCCATGCTGCCTGTATATCCACCTGCACTGGCATCTAACAAAGAGGCGGCTTCCTGCTCACTCTTTCCAACTTTCAGGCCAAATTCATACGCACCACCGGAGGATTTGTTCACTTCCTCTAAGATGTCCGTTGTCTCCTGTGAGATAAAGAACGATGCGGTGTGTGAATTGTCATTCTGTAAACGGATCGCCACCGTCTTCGTGTCTCCCGGTGCCATTCCCTCGAATGCGGTCTGTAATTTTTCTGTGCTGTCTGCGTATACGATCTGGTTATCTGCTGTCAGCTTTACGGTCTGCACCTCTGCCGCACTTACAACAGAGGAGAATCCACAGAGCAAAACTGTCAGTAAACCGAATAAGAACTTTTTCTTTTTCATAATGATCTCCTTTTATTTTTCCTCTGAGATTGCAATGATGTTGCCGTCCTCGTCAAATACAGGGAAGACACCAAGTTCTGCTGCGATTGCGTCCGCTGCATTGTTCGCCTGTACGGCTGTCACCTGATACTCCATATGATAAGATGCATTCGCATACTCGTTGCCAATCGCCTCTGTGAACTTGATTCCGGAGATAAAATCGGATGTCGATGTATTCGGCTTCACCGGTCTGGAATAGTACATCACGATCTGCTCGTCGTCCGCATACTGTACGATCCAGCCATTCACCTTCTCGTTCGTGCCTGCCGCTGCAAGATCCTGTCTGCCCTTCTCACCGCTCTCCACATATAAAAGATCTGCCACGCCGGTTTCCGGATAGAGCTGTTCTCCGTCTACTTCCCAGTTCTTGTAGATGACAACCTTGACATAAACATCATAGCCGTCGTCTACGCTGTTGACTACTTTTCTCGCCATCGCAACGTCTGTACCCGGAACTATCTCTGTCGGCTTCTCCTCCGGCAGGGTTCCAAGCGGCGTCTGCTCGTCGTAGATCGTTACTCCAACGCTCTTAATGCTAATATCCGCTGTCGCTGCTTCTTCACTCTTTACATTCAATGCTGCCAGTGTTCCGCCAATCATGGTTGCAAGAACTAATGCGCCGGCAATGACCATAAGCAAATATTTTTTTCTCACTATAATCTCCTCCACACTTAATTCGTGATAATCTTTCCTTACAACGTCCTATACTCCTTTTACTAATTTGAATTATATAAATGGACAGTCACACGGCAGTCACACACAAAAAAAAGCAGCCCGAAAATCTCTCTCCGGCTGCTTTTCCCGTAACTTTAGTCCTGTATTCTGTTATTTTTCCAGATCTCTCACATAAATATGGGAAAGATTATTCAGAATCTCCCCTGCCACATCCGGCTTGTTCATCGTGTATATGTGGACATGATTCACACCGTTTGCGATCAGATCGATGATCTGCTCGGTTGCATATGCGATTCCCGCCTGCCGCATGGCTGCCTGGTTGTCCCCGAAACGGTCTACGATCGCAAGGAAACGCGGCGGTACCATATTTCCGGATAAAGATGTGATGCGCTTAATCTGGCTGGCATTTGTTACCGGCATAATTCCTGCCACAACAGGGACATCAATGCCTTTCTTTAACGCCTTATACATGAAGTTGTATAAAATGTTATTGTCAAAGAACATCTGTGTTGTCAGGAACTCACAGCCTGCATCAACTTTCTCCTTCAGATGGTCAAGATCTTCATAAATCGTGTCAGCTTCCGGGTGTCCCTCCGGATAGCAGGCTCCTCCGATACAGAAGTCCCCCTGTTCCTTAATCTCTGCGATCAGCTCCGATGCATGATGATACTGATTCGGCAGCGGGAACTCGGCGTTCGCCGGAATATCGCCACGGAGAGCAAGAATATTCTCAATCTTCTTCTCCTTCAGCTCTGCGATCACGGATGCCACCTTCTCCTTTGTGGAAGACGCACAGGTCAGATGTGCGATCGCCGGTATTCCGTTGTTGTTGACCTCGTTGGCAAGCTCAACGGTGTAATCGGAAGTGCCGCCTGTGGCACCATAGGTAACACTCATGTATGCCGGTTTTAAAGCTGCCATCTCTTTTACGATTTTCTTATAGTTTTCTAACTGTGCACCCTGCTTCGGTGGAAAAAGTTCGCAGGAAATCGTCACTTCATCCGTTTTTAATAAATCAATTAACTTCATCCTCTTCTCCTTTTTAAAACTTTCTGATCTGGTCAGAACCATCGTTTACGGTATTCTCGATATTGCGGATCACCACATAATAGGAATAATTATCGTTCACCTTCACTTCACAGCGGTCTCCTACCTTGTGTCCTAAAAGTGCCTTTCCAAGCGGGGATTCGTTGCTGATAAGGTTTTTCAGGGAATTGCCGCGGATCGTTGTCACGATCTTATATGTCTCCTCCTCATCGTCCTCCTCGAAATACACGGTCACTGTATTGTCCATTCCCACTTCATCCTCGGCAGAATCCGTGGAGATGACCTTTGCTGTCTTAATCATCTTCTCTAAATAGCGGATACGGCTCTCGTTCTGGTTCTTGTCCTTCTTCGCCGCATGGTATTCGAAATTCTCGCTCAGGTCTCCCTGCGCGCGCGCTTCCTTAACTGCTTCTAAGGCATTCTTTCTCACGACAAGCTTGCGGTACTCGATCTCCTCTTCCATTTTCTTAATATCCTGTTCCGTCAGTTCATCGTACATGGATCATCCCTCCTGTCCTTTTGCATCTTTCTGATGATACCATATCTTTCAAAAAAAAATAAGTGTTTTTTCTATTTTACTTGTACTTTTTTCCTGTAACGCGTTAAAAGTCCATCTGCTCTAAATACTGTTCCTCAAATTCCGGCTCCATGGCAAGGTTGATCTCCTCCGTGATCTGTACGATCTTCTCACAGTCTTCCTCCGCAATTCTGCCGGTCAGATAGCGGATGGCACCCTCTAAAACGGTATTGCCCGCTGCCACTGTCCTCTCCTGCAAAGAAGCCGGGATCAGGCCGATCTGCACCGCCTGTTCCACCGCGATCTGTGTACCGAAACCACCCGCCAGATAGCAGGTCCTGATCTGCTCCGGTCCCACCCCGGCCTTTTTCATCAGGATCTCCATTCCGGCGCGGATCGCTGCCTTCGCCATCTGAAGCTCCCTGACATCCTTCTGTGTGAAAAGAACTCCTTCTGCCAGGGGATATCCTTTTTCAAAATATTGTTCTGTGAACGTACCGTGTTCATCGAGCAGTCCATGCCGCAGCAGCTCAGCGGTCAAGTCTATGATTCCGGTTCCGCAGATTCCTGCTGCCTTTCCACCACCGATCACTTCCGTCACCGGCTGTCCATCCTCCTTAAGCTTCACATGCACAACCGCTCCCGGAACCCCTGCCATGCCGCAGGAGATATTTCCCCCTTCAAAAGCCGGACCTGCCGAGGTCGCTGTCGCATAGATCTGCTCCCTGTTTCCAAGCGCCATCTCGCCGTTTGTCCCGATATCTAAAAGCAGGCAATACTCTTCTCCCGCAGCAAGTCCGACCGCTGCCATGCCCGCCGTAATATCCGCTCCCACAAACGCAGAGATGCCCGGCAGTATCACCGTCTCTGTAAACAGTCCACGCATTCCAAGCAGCTGTTCTGCAGTCCCTTTCATGCACGAGATATCGACCGGTGTAAAAGGAGCTGCTCCGAGCGTCTGGCAGGAGTATCCCTTAAGCAGATGGCACATCGTCGTATTTCCGGCTGCCACGATTTTTTCCACCTGTTCTGCCTGTATGCCCTCTTTCTTTGCAAGCTCTGCAAAAAGCTGCTTTAAATCCTGTCGGATGCACCGCTGCATCTCCCATTTTCTTCCCGCATTCGAAGCCTGAATCCGCGACAGGACATCTGCTCCGTACACCCTCTGATGATTGACCGATGCCGCCGTCTGCAGGCGCTCCCCGGAATTAAGATCGATCAAAACCGCCGCTAACGTGGTGGAGCCGATGTCGACCGCGATGCCATATCTTTTTCCCGGTGTGTCCGCTTTTTCTGACACCGGCTGCTGTCCTGCCTGACGCTTGGTTTTCTCCTGTTCTCTGCTTCGCATCTGCCTGAAGCTTTCGGTTTCCACCTGTATCTGTTCTTCCATCTCTGAAAGTTCCACCTCGAATGGCTCTCCCGGGTAAGACTGGCATGCCAGCCGGAACCCGTTCTTTCTCTGCTCTTTGGTGAGCTTCTCCATGTCTGCCTCAGACGGCGGTGTCGGGTTCTTTCTATAACGCACCACGCATTTTCCGCATGTACCTCTGCCCCCGCACGGTGCGCTGACAAAGTGGCCTTCCTGCTGCAGGATTTCAAGCAGGGATCTTGTCCCGTCCTGCGCTGTATCACAAGAAAAAATATTCATGATCCTGATTCTCCATTTTAAAAAATACATTGACGAATCCGTTTTCATTCATTACGATAAAAACTGTATTCTATTATCAAATTGTACCACATATTCACAGAAAGGGATATTCCATTGAAAATTTCAGAACAGGTTTTTAAGAAAGTAAAGCAGATTCTCGCCATCATTGGCATTGTTGTCCTTGTCGGGCTCTACGTGTCCACGATCGTGTGTGCACTCTCTTCAAGTGACAATTTCATGAATCTGCTTCTGGCTTCGGTTTACGCCACCGTCATTATTCCGGTGCTTATCTGGGCTTACAGCTTTATTTATAAGCTCCTGAAAAAGGATCGGGATGACGAAGAAAAATAGCAGCTTACTCCGCCGTCTCAGTCTCTTCCAAGGCAGTGAGATCCTCCACTGATTTTGAGAGTCTCGTCTGAAGGGACGTTGCTGTCAGATAGACGACATCGCTGTCTGCGTTCTTCACATAATATTCGTTTAACATCGCATTCTCCATGCCCTCATACAGCGTCACCGTCCCGGCATCTGTCGTGAATGTCACCGTGTCTGCCGGGGCATCCAGTGCATACTCGGAGAGATCCTCATATGCCGTGATCTCATCGGTTGCCGTGAAGGAGGAGAAGACCGACAGCAGGCTCTCCACCGCATCCTGGTCGAGGTTCACGGACGGATCCTGGTCGTAACTCCAGGTGCCGTCCTGCTTTGTGAAGGAGAGGGTTTCCCCGTTTAATTCATAAGAAAATGCCGTAATATCCTCTGCCGCGGTCTGTGTGATATAAATCGTGTCAGCCGCCTCCTCCTTTTCTTTTGCCGTCTCTGCATTCTTATTGTAAAGCTTCATGCCGGCTGTCGCCGCAATCAGAAATACCAGTACAATTGTAATAAAAAGGAACTGTTTCCTCTGCTTTTTCATCTCTGCCTGTCTCCTTTTTTTGCTCTATCTCTTCCGTCTTCTTGCCCAGATCACAATGCCTGCCAGCAGAAATACCACTGGAAGAGCGATCATAAACAGCAGACCATATGTGATGGCTGCCGCAGCATCCACGGTCACCGCACTGAGTGTGTACTCTTTTGCCGCGATAACGCTTGTGGCAAGCTCTGCATTGTCGACGAGCTGCGAAATAATATCGGTAAACATGGAACTGTTGTTTCCGGACACGACCTCATCGGCGCTGTCAGTAAACATCTGGACAGATCCCACAACCACAACCTTTGCTGTCGTATCCTCACCGATCGTCTTCTCCATTGCCACCGCAACGGAAAATGGTCCCTGAATATCGCCCTCCTCGTAGGCAGATGTCTGCGCATTTGCCGCATCGGTCTTAGAAACTGCATCGTCGGTTGTCTCTAACAGTGACGTATAAGTAATATCATCCGTATTTTCCCCATAACTGATTCCCTCACTGTACGGTGCAAAGATGTAGGAGCCGCTCACGGAGTCTGTATAAGAGCTGCTGTTTACTGTCGGGAGCAGATAAAACGGTGCATTGCTGTAATAATAGGATTTATCGTTCTCCATCACGATCCCGGATTCCTCGGACATGCCGCATGCGGACAGGATGGATTCGAAATTGGTCAGTCCCTGATACTGGTAATTGCAGGTGAGCAGCACTTTTCCACCGCCATTGATGTAGTTGATCACTTTTTCCGCATCATCTTTTGAAAAATCAGAAGTCGGTCCGTTGATGATAAGCGCTGCCGCATCGGACGGAACTGCGTCCTCTTTTAACAGTGTCAGATCGGAAAGCGTAATGTTCGCCTTCGAAACCGCATCCGTAAATTTGCCGGAAAGCTCCGTTTCTCCGTGTCCGGACACCGCATAAATAACCGGAAGCTCGGACGCATCCATCGTCACATACTGGATCGCGCTCGTAAGCTGTCCCTCCGCATCATAATCATCCACACTTCTCGTATAGCTTGAATAATCATAACTGTAGGTATAGACATCACTGTAATCTACCACACGGGAACGGTCACCGCAGACAACGATCATGCTGTTGCTTGTAACGCTGCTGTCTGTGTACTGCGCAGCAAAGGACGGGTTGACCGCCGGATTGATATAGGTCACTGTCACATGGTCAGACAGCGCTTCGTATCGCTGTAAAGTTTCATCTAACGTGTTATCCTTTCCACTGTCGGAAACAAGCACATAGATTGTCACATCTTTGTCAAGCCCTTTTAAATACGTTTTCGTATCCTCTGTGACCGAGTAAAGCTTCGTGGAGGTCACATCAATGGAAGTCCACGTCGCCGGAAGCTCTGCAACAAAGAGATTCACAACAACTGTCACTGCCACGGCCACGGCGATAAACCCTGTGGAAAAAACTCCGAGCGACAGCTTTCTGGCGCTGATGCTCCACCTGCGCTTCTGGATGGATTGTCCGGTCAAAAACAAAAGCAGGACAATGATGCTCACATAATAAACGGTTCCGGATATGTCAAGTGTTCCGTTCATGAATTTATCTAACGGTGTGTACAGATCGTAGCAGCCTAAGATCTTTGTCAGCAGATTTCCACTTGTCGAGATAAGTCCGCTAATACTGCTCATCATATATCCGAGAAACAGTGCCACAAAGGTAAGAACCGCTGCGATCACCTGGCTCTCTGTCAGGGAGGAAATAAACAGTCCCACCGCGATGCAGGTCATCCCATAGAGCCAGAAACCAAATACTGCCGCATAAGATTCCCCAAGCGGAATTGTCCCATATGCCATCAGCAGTAACGGTGTTACCGCAATCACTGCCATTGCAATGGAAAAGACTGCACCCATCGCCAGATATTTTCCAACCACTACTTTTCCAACCGAGACAGGTGCTGTCAGGATCAGCTGGTCTGTTCTGCTGTGCCTCTCCTCGGAAAGGCTCCGCATCGTAAGGATTGGCACCGCGATCAGCATAATGAATCCGATACCGGAAAGTGCGTAAGATATATAAGGATATCCGCCACGCAGGTTGTTGGCAAAAAAGTATAAGCCATAAAGGCCTGTCACTGCCGCGATGAAAAGCCAGCCTGTGACATTCTGGAAATAAGATCTGAACTCTCTTTTAAATATTGCAAACATGTTATGCTTCCTCCTGTCCTGACTTTGTACTTTCCGTCAGCTCTAAGAATACATCCTCTAATGACCTTGTCATCTGGCTCATCTCAAGGATACAAAGCCCATTGTCCACACAGGCATGAAACAGCTCTTTCCGGATATCACAGCCTTTTTTTGCCAGAACGGCCAGCTGCACCGCTGCTTCCTCTGTGGTCTCCACCGCCTTTATTTTTTCCACATCTGCGATCTCCCCGATTGCCGACATGGCGCGCTCCTTCTCTCCTTCTACCAACAGACCAATCTCCTGTGCACCGGACATCTCATTCAACAGATTCTCTGTTGTGTCACTCGCCACAAGTTTTCCTTTTGAGAGAATAAAAATGTAGTCACACACAGCCGATACCTCTGTTAAGATATGTGAGCTTAAAATCACCGTATGGTTTTTCCCGAGCTCCCGGATCAGCTCCCGGATCTCGATGATCTGCTTTGGGTCAAGCCCAACGGTCGGCTCGTCTAAGATGATGATCTCCGGGTAGCCTAAGATCGCCTGTGCGAAGCCGACTCTCTGTCTGTAACCTTTTGACAGGTTCCGGATCAGTCTGGTCTGAAGCTCACTGATTTTCGTCGTCTCCATCGCCTTGTCGATGAGATGCTTCCGTTCCTTTTTATCCAGTTTTTTCAGTTCTGCCACGAAGTTTAAATATTCCCGCACGGTCATATCCATGTACAGGGGCGGCAGCTCCGGCAGGTAGCCAATACATTTTTTTGCCTCCTCAGGCTGGGCGAAAATGTCATACCCGTTGATTTTTACTGTTCCGGATGTTGCTCCGAGATATCCGGTCATAATATTCATTGTTGTGGATTTTCCGGCACCGTTCGGTCCTAAGAACCCGTATATCCTGCCCGGTTCCACCGTCAGTGACAGATTGTCCACCGCCGTGTGGCCACCATATTTTTTCACAAGATGACTGATCTCTATCAAAATGTTTCCCTCCTTGCTTCACTGCCATTCCCGATGGCAGTGAAATCTTCATATGTTACTATATTAAGGGATATTTGTGACAGAATTACGGGAATTTTGTGATGAATTTGTGAAACTGAATGGGACTAGACTGTCCCATTCATCAATGAAATGTAACGTTCGATCACCTGCTCCTCGTCTGGCGCCGCAATGAAGTAGTAATCTACGATCTCTGTATTCCAGGCTGATACATACGGTCCATACATTGGAATGTTGCAGCAGAGCACATCACTGTCCGCTGCGACTGCGATGCCGTAACCGGTATTCGAGTGGAGCAATGGAAAACGCTTTGACTTCGTTCCATAGCAAATATATTTTGCCGTATTCTTTAGCGGAAGCCTGTCATCCTTCAACACTCCTTTGGCGGACAGACGCTCCTGTCTCGTCCAGTCAAAGTAATTCCAGACTTTGTGCGTGACGGTATCCACCTGCCTTGGCGGATTTTCCTTCTCAGCGAGAAGCTTTCTGCCAGATGCATCAAAGAAGGTCAGTGCCCCGGTTTTCTTTCCGATCTGCACGGTAAGCTTTCCGGTCGAAACCATGACTGCATCCCTGCCCTCTTTCATCTTGCTGGCTGCCTGCGCCTTAACTCCTGCGAACACTTCCTGTATTTTCGTGCCGGAGCCAAAGGTCACCCTCACGATATCCTCCGCCACCGGGCTGATGTGCAGCACTCCATAGGAGCTCACGCACGCGACACCGCTATCCTGTTTCTGTACCCAGCGGACTGCCGTGTCGATTTTTCCGTGCCCGGCCGGTCTTAATACATCATTGGACGGAATTTCCCC
>CAKRFH010000080.1:0-13749 GCA_934320555.1 uncultured Roseburia sp. | reverse complement strand
TTTGGACAAGCCTTAAAAACAAGCGGAGATGCAGTGTTCCCGGCAGTGATCGCAGCCGTTTTCATGTTTGTTTTTGCGGTGGGAGGCACATGGCTGTTTGGAATTTCCATGGGACTTATGGCCGTGGGAGCGTATATCGGTCTTGCAAGCGATGAGTGTGTGAGGGCTGTCGGCATGGTATGGCGCTGGAAAACCGGGAAGTGGAAAACAAAGAAGCTTGTGTGAGCAGGAGCGAGCAAGAGCTGCTCGAAGAAGAAATAAAAGACGTTCGGGACCAGAACTCTAAATCGCAGATACAGGTTAATAAATCATCTGTTGAGGCAGTAGATGAAGCACAGAAGAAACAGAAAGAAGCACAGAAAAAGATGGAGCAGGCAGAATCCAAAGCCCGTAACGAAAAGAAACGGGCAGAACTGGAAATTCGTAAAGCAAAAAAAGAAGTAAAGGACAGAACGGAAAACATGATTTCATAGATTTTTTCATGACTCCATTCATGTGGTTGGTTCGATTTTGTAAATGGCTGGTATATCCAACTTATGATAATGGATTTAATCAGAAAATAGCATATACAGGTGGAGAAGTATGGGTTATCAGGATTCTGGCAATCGTAGCTGTGCTCTTTATATTTGCAGTTGTCACGGCAATAATCATGGAAGCAATAAAACGATACAAAAAAATGTGGGATGAAATTTCACAGATGTTTTTAGTTGGAAGCATTTCATGGATAGCAGTGGTTGGAAATGTAATCAGAGAATATCTGCCTGTGAACATCCAGATATAGTTTTGCATATTCCAGTGGTTCGTCAATAGCAAGTGCATTTAATGCACAGTTTGATCCAGGCGTGGTTTTTAAGTCCTTTTCAGCTTCCAAACAATCAATGCGGAGCATATAGCCAACAGAGGTGTAAACATCAATACTGTTGCGCTTGGGATTGTATTCTGCAAAAATTGTTCTCATCGTATCAAATCTCCTTATCGTTAAATCAATCATTTGTTGCAAAAATCAGAAGCATTTCAATCAGTTCACCATGTCACTTTTATTTTGTGTTATACTGTTTTATAGGATTTTCTTGCCCTTGTATTTGCCCTTATCAGAGTTCGTAAACACTGGTGGGACGATATAACACAAGGGGAAACAATAAGGGAAAGCTCACCTGCGATAAATCCAGTGTTTTCAATAGGGTGCGGAGAATTTAATAACAAAATATAACAGTTAATAAATCTCTTAAAACAGGTGAAATCTCAATTCCAATTTGCAGAACTAATAGAGAACGGTTTTTGAGCAGGAATATCTGGAAATGATAAATCATTGGGAAATGGTTTATGGAAAGGAACCGGAAAATGACAGAAAACAGTTATAAGACCTCCTGTGGCTGCATCCATTATTTTGTAAATATAATAGATAAGCAGAAAATTACGTTAGTGTTTTTGCCGGGACTTACAGCAGATCACAGGCTTTTTGAAAAACAGATAGAATATTTTGAAAAAAAACAGAATGTGTTTGTATGGGATGCACCGTCACATGCATTATCCAGACCATTTATGAATAAGTACAGTCTGTCTGACATGGCAGAATGGCTTGATAAAATCTTAGCAAAAGAAGAAATTTATAATCCAATCATGATCGGTCAGTCTATGGGTGGATATCTGGCTCAAATGTATATGGAATTATATCCGGATAAAATAAAGGGATTTATCTCCATTGATTCTGCACCGCTCCAAAAGTCTTATATGACAGCAATGGAAATATGGCTTCTTGAAAGAGCAGAGCCATTATATAAGATATATCCATGGAAAGCACTTCTTAGGGCTGGCTCAAGAGGGTGTTCTGAGACGGATTATGGTCAGAATCTTATGCGAAAGATGATGCTGTCCTATGATCCAGATCCTAAAGAATATGTAAGGCTTGCCGGCTTTGGGTACAGAATGCTTGCTGAGGCAATCAAAGCAGATCTGCCATATCATATCAGTTGTCCGGCTCTTCTTATCTGTGGCGAAAAGGACAAGGCGGGATCAGCAAAAAACTACAATAAAAAATGGCATCAGAGAGAAGGTTTACCGCTTAAGTGGATAAAAAATGCAGGTCATAATTCCAATACCGACCAGCCGGATGAAGTCAACAGACTGATAGAAAAATTTATCAGCGAGGTAGATTAGGAAGGAAATTCACAAAATAATTAGCACTCACCTTATGAAAATGGAAGTCGATTTTTGTCCTGCCTTGTTGACCACATTGGGGTCTGACCCCGCTGTGCGCTTACAGGACGGAGATAAAAAGGCAAGGGATACCTTTGTGGCAGAGAATCTGGGACTGGTGCATGCAATCGTCCGGAGATTCGAGAAAAGAGGGCATGACAGGGATGAATTGCTTTTAATCGACCAGTTAGGCAGCAGGGGAGAGGGCAGCGGGCAGCAGGAGGACACAGTGCGAGACCGCAAAGCTTTGGTCCATGACGCAGGTGCAGGTGAGCAGGAAGGAACGGAAGATTCTGGGAAAACGGTTCCTTTATGCGGCTTTAGCTGTGAAAGAAAAGTGGAGCAGGGATGCCGCACAGGAAGAGAAGACAATGAGGTACAGACGAGATGAAAGACTATAAAAATTATATTTTTGACTTATATGGAACACTGGTGGATATTCACACGGAGGAGGAAGATCCGGTCGTGTGGAAGAAGCTGGCGTTATTTTACGGCTATTATGACGCCAATTATGCACCGGAAGAATTAAAAGAAAGATATCATGCACTGATCGGGAACAGGGAAGCTGCGATGAAAGCCGGGAGAGAAGAGGGTGGGCTTCAGAAAAAAGATGACGCACACGAATCCCATCCGGAGGTTTCGGTAGAGGAAATTTTTGCACAGCTCTTTGCGGAGAAGGGTGTGGAAGCGGACATGGAGCTTGCCATGCACGCAGGGCAGTTTTTCCGGATTCTGTCCACAGACTATGTGAAGCTCTATGACGGAGTGGAGGAGCTTCTGGCTTCCTTAAAAGAAGCAGGAAAAAACATCTATCTGCTGTCGAATGCACAGCGCATTTTTACGGAATACGAGATGCATACGCTTGGGATTGCCAGGTATTTTGATGACATTTTCATCTCCTCCGAATGCGGAATGAAGAAACCGGACAGCCGATTTTTTGAACTGCTTATAGAGAAGCATCAGCTTGAGGTGGCGGATTCCGCCATGATCGGGAATGATGCCGTCAGTGACATCGCCGGTGCGAAAAGCGTGGGGCTTGATACCGTCTATATCCATTCGAATATTTCCCCGAAGCTTCCGGTGGAAGCGTATGTGGACGAGAATGGAGAGCAGGCAGAGAGAACGGTGTACCCGGATGCGGACTATGTGTTGGAGGAGATGGAGCTGAAAAAACTGTCCGTTCTTTTTCAATCAGCGTCAGCGGAAAAACAAGTCACAGAAAATTCACAAAAATAATTAGCACTCACCTCTTGACAGTGCTAACAACTAATGCTATAACAATAACTGTAAAGAGAAAACCATAGCACTGACAGAAGAAGACGTTCCAGCCAGCATGGCAGGAGGGTCTTTTCTTTCAATAGAATGGCAGATCTTTTTCAGATAGATGAAACAGTACAGATAAGAGGGAGGTAAGCCTATGAACATTCAGAAATTTACACAGAAATCAGTAGAAGCCATTAACGATTGTGAAAAGCTCGCCTATGAATATGGAAATCAGGAAATCGAGCAGGAACATCTGCTGGTTGCCTTATTAAGACAGCAGGATGGACTGATTCCTAAGTTAATAGAGAAGATGGAGATTCAGAAGGAGCATTTTATCGACAATGCCGAGAAACATCTCGCAGCGAGAGTGAAGGTGTCCGGAGGACAGGTCTATATCGGACAGGATCTGAATAAAGTGCTGATCCATGCCGAAGATGAGGCAAAGGCAATGGGGGACGAATATGTATCCGTTGAACATCTGTTCTTATGCCTGATCAAATATCCAAACAAGGCGATGAAAGAGATCTTCAAAGAGTATGGAATCACCCGTGAGAGATTTTTACAGGCACTTTCCACCGTGAGGGGCAATCAGAGAGTTGTGTCCGATAATCCGGAGGCAACTTATGATACACTGGAAAAATATGGTTATGATATGGTAGAACGTGCGAGAAATCAAAAGCTTGATCCGGTCATCGGACGAGATGCTGAGATCCGTAATGTGGTCCGTATCCTTTCCAGAAAAACGAAGAATAACCCGGTTTTGATCGGGGAACCTGGTGTTGGTAAAACAGCTGTTGTAGAGGGACTTGCACAGCGAATTGTCCGCGGGGATGTCCCGGAAGGATTAAAGGATAAGAAGCTATTTGCCCTGGATATGGGCGCACTTGTAGCAGGTGCAAAGTACCGTGGCGAATTTGAGGAACGTCTGAAAGCGGTTTTGGACGATGTGAAAAACTCAGATGGACAGATCATCCTGTTTATCGATGAGCTGCATACGATCGTGGGAGCCGGTAAGACGGACGGTGCCATGGATGCCGGCCAGCTGTTAAAGCCGATGCTTGCCCGTGGTGAGCTGCACTGCATCGGTGCCACCACGCTTGACGAGTACCGGGAATACATTGAGAAAGATGCTGCTCTGGAGCGTCGTTTCCAGCCGGTACAGGTTGATGAGCCAACCGTTGAGGATACGATTTCCATTCTCCGTGGATTAAAGGAACGTTATGAAGTGTTCCATGGTGTTAAGATCACAGACTCTGCATTGGTATCCGCAGCAGTTCTTTCGAACCGTTATATTTCCGACCGTTTCCTGCCGGATAAAGCGATCGACTTAGTCGATGAGGCATGTGCACTGATTAAGACAGAGCTTGATTCCATGCCGACAGAGCTGGATGAGCTGCATCGTAAGATCATGCAGATGGAGATTGAGGAGACTGCCTTGAAGAAAGAGACAGACCACTTAAGCCAGGAGCGTCTCGCAGATCTTCAGAAGGAGCTTGCAGAGCTTCGGGATGAATTCAACACGAAGAAAGTTCAGTGGGACAATGAGAAGAAATCAGTAGAGAAAGTACAGAAATTAAGGGAAGAGATTGAGCAGGTCAAGAATGAGATCAAGACTGCCCAGCAGAATTATGACCTTGAGAAGGCAGCAGAGCTGCAGTATGGCAAGCTGCCACAGCTTCAGAAAGAATTAGATGCGGAAGAGGAATCTGTGAAGAACAAAGATCTCTCCCTGGTGCATGAAAATGTCAGCGAGGAGGAGATCGCAAGGATCATTTCCAGATGGACCGGTATCCCGGTTGCAAAGCTGACCGAGAGTGAGCGTAATAAGACGTTACATCTGGACGAGGAACTTCATAAACGTGTTATCGGTCAGGATGAAGGCGTCACGAAAGTCACAGAAGCCATCATACGTTCCAAGGCAGGAATCAAAGACCCGAGCAAGCCAATCGGTTCCTTCCTGTTTTTAGGACCAACCGGTGTAGGTAAGACAGAGCTTGCAAAAGCATTGGCAGCAAGTCTGTTTGACGATGAATCCAATATGGTGCGTCTTGATATGAGTGAGTACATGGAGAAGTATTCCGTGTCCCGTCTGATCGGAGCGCCTCCAGGATATGTCGGATATGATGAAGGTGGACAGCTCACAGAGGCAGTCAGAAGAAAGCCTTACTCCGTCGTTCTTTTTGATGAGGTCGAGAAAGCACATCCGGATGTCTTTAACGTATTGTTGCAGGTACTTGACGATGGACGTATCACGGATTCACAGGGAAGAACGGTAGACTTTAAGAACACGATCATTATCATGACGTCAAACCTTGGTTCCGCTCATTTGCTGGAAGGGATTGACGAAAACGGTGATATCAACCCGGCATGCGAGGAAGCTGTCATGAATGAACTCCGTGGACATTTCAGACCGGAATTTCTGAACCGTCTGGACGAGATCATTATGTTCAAGCCTCTGACGAAGGATAATATCGGCAATATCATCAATCTGCTCATGGCAGATCTGAATAAACGTCTCGCTGACCGTGAGATCACGGTGGAGCTTACGGACAGTGCAAGACAATATATTGTAGATAACGGATATGATCCAATCTATGGCGCAAGACCGTTGAAGCGTTTCTTACAGAAACATGTGGAGACATTGTCTGCAAAGCTAATTCTTGCAGATGAGGTAAGGGAAGGGGATACGATTCTCATTGATACCGATGGCGACAAGCTGACGGCACGGGTGAGACAGAATCCGAGAGCATAAAAAACTGAAAGCATACTTTGTGTACGTGCGATAAGTGAGTGGAGATCACCTGACATGCATTGTCAAAAATAAAATAATAGAAGGAAAGCGTCAGAACTGATAAATCTCGGTTCTGACGCTTTCTGCGTCTGGAGCAATGTACTTTATTTTGGGATAAGATCTTACCCGCGCAGAAAGTGTTTCAACTGCGAAGCCTGCTTTTCATAATCTTCTATTCCAAGGTCATAGAGCTGCTGTTCCAAGGCGAGATCTTTGGAAAAAGTACCAAGGTTTAAATGTCTGCTCGGCGCAAAAATAAGAGCCTTTTCTTTTGCTTCGAGCTGTGTGGCGAGATCGATGGATGCCTGGTAATTGAGATGCCGGTTGTCAATTCCTTCGATGGTTTTCGGATATTTATGCAGCATGCGCTTATAGACCGGACGGTAATGCTCCGGCTGTTTTACGAAATCCCTCGGGTTGGAGAGGATGATAACGAGCCTGTCACAGCCGTGGTCTAAGGCGAATTGTACCGGGATGGAGTCTGCCACGCCGCCATCGTAATAGAAGTGGTGGTTTACCTGTACCGGGCGGCAGAAGCCTGGAAGCGCGCAGGTTGCCATGATGGTTTTGTAGTTATCCCGGATGATATCGTATTTGGAAAAATAAGTGGCCTTTCCGGTCACAGCATCGGTGGCGGGCATGTAGAATTCGGATGGATTGTTCATGATCGCATCGTAGTCGATTGGATCTTTACCGTCAGAATTGGTCAGTGTCCCGTAGATGTATTCAAGCCCGAAGAAGTTGCCGGTGCGAAGGAGGCTGCGGAGGCTTAAGTATCTGGGATCGCTTAAGTGTTCCGTGTAGAAACGGAGGTTTCTGCCGTGCTGTCCGGCGAGGTAGGATAAGGTGTTGGCGGCACCGGCGGAGACTCCGATGCAGAAATCGAAGTGGATGTCGTCATCTAAAAATTTATCTAAAATACCGGCGCTGTAGGCACATTTCATACCGCCGCCTTCTACAATTAGGGCTGTTTTCATAAAATTTCCTTTCCTTATCATTTTATTCGTGAAAATTTTATCATACGGTGGAGGAAAGTAAAGATACAAAGACGGGGGAGTGTATAAGAGAGGCGTAATAAGTATGCATAAAAAGTGTACCTTGCGCTTGCACGTTTATGGAGAAAATTATATAATAGGAAGCAAATGTGCGTTAGGAGATTTTTAAGATGGAAAATAAAAAAACAAAGATTATTTTAACCGGTGACAGACCAACCGGAAAGCTTCATGTTGGCCATTATGTAGGGTCTTTGAAGAGACGTGTGGAATTACAGAACTCAGGGGAGTTTGACAAGATTTTTATTATGATCGCAGATGCGCAGGCGCTGACGGATAATGCGGATAACCCGGCGAAGATCCGTGACAATATTATGCAGGTGGCACTGGATTATCTGTCTGTCGGAATTGATCCGGCGAAGTCGAATATTTTTATTCAGTCCCATGTGGCAGAGCTGACAGAGCTGACGTTTTATTATATGAATCTGGTTACTGTATCGAGATTGCAGAGGAATCCTACGGTCAAGGCTGAGATTCAGATGAGAAATTTTGAGACAAGTATCCCGATGGGATTTTTCAATTATCCGATCAGCCAGGCAGCAGATATCACTGCGTTTAAGGCGACAACTGTTCCGGTCGGGGAGGATCAGCTTCCAATGTTAGAGCAGACGAAGGAGATCGTGCACAAGTTTAATGCCGTATACGGCGAGACGTTAGTGGATCCGGAGATTTTACTGCCTTCTAATAAGGCATGCTTAAGACTGCCGGGTATTGACGGAAAAGCGAAGATGAGCAAGTCACTTGGCAACTGCATTTATCTCTCCGAGTCAGAAGCTGATGTGAAGAAGAAGGTTATGTCTATGTTCACCGATCCAGATCACATCCGCATCGAGGATCCAGGCAAGTTAGAGGGCAATACAGTCTTTACGTATCTGGATGCATTCTGCAATGATGACCATTTTGCAGAGTATCTGCCGGAGTATGCAAACCTGGATGAGTTAAAGGCTCATTACACACGCGGCGGACTTGGTGATGTGAAAGTGAAGAAGTTTTTAAATAACGTTCTGCAGGAAGAATTAAGTCCGATCCGTGCAAGAAGAGCAGAATATGAGAAGAATATCGAAGGCGTTTACGAGATCTTAAAGAAGGGCAGCGAGGTCGCAGCAGAGACAGCAGCGCAGACATTAAGCGAAGTAAAAGCAGCCATGAAGATTAATTACTTTGACGATCCGGACTTTTTAAAAGAGCAGATTGCAAAGTTTGAACAGAAATAAAGAAGGGAAATAAGAAGTTTTATGGCTTTTACACATCTCCATGTCCATACAGAGTTTTCACTTTTGGATGGCTCGAATAAAATAAAAGAATATGTATCCCGGGTGAAAGAGCTCGGGATGGACAGTGCGGCCATCACGGACCATGGAGTCATGTTCGGAGTCATCGACTTTTACAAGGCGGCGAAGGCTGCGGGGATCAACCCGATCCTCGGCTGCGAAGTTTACGTTGCGCCGAATTCCCGTTTTGACAGGGAACAGTCCCACGGGGAGGACCGGTATTATCATCTGGTTCTCCTTGCGGAAAATAATGAGGGATACCAGAACCTGATGAAGATCGTCTCCAAGGGGTTTGTGGATGGTTATTATTACAAGCCCCGTGTGGATATGGATGTGCTCAACACATACCACAAGGGAATTATTGCATTGAGTGCCTGCCTGGCGGGTGAGGTGCAGCGGTATCTGGTGCGTGGGCTTTACGAGGAGGCAAAAGAGGTTGCTTATAAATATGAGCGATGTTTCGGAAAGGGCAACTTTTTCTTAGAGCTTCAGGATCACGGCATCCCGGATCAGAAGACGGTCAATGCTCAGTTGCTGCGCATGAGCGAAGAGACAGGCATTGAACTGGTGGCGACAAATGACGTCCATTATACTTATGCGGAGGATGCGGAGGCGCACGATATTCTGCTCTGTATCCAGACAGGAAAGAAGCTGACAGATGAGAACCGCATGCGCTACGAGGGCGGTCAGTATTACGTGAAGTCCGAGGAGGAGATGCGGAAGCTTTTTTCTTATGCCACGCAGGCAATTGACAATACGCATAAGATCGCGGAGCGCTGCCATGTGGAGATTGAGTTCGGTGTGACGAAGCTGCCACATTTTGAGGTGCCGGAGGGCTATGATTCCTGGACATACTTAAATAAGCTGTGCCACGAGGGGCTGGTGAAGCGTTACCCGGACAGACATGAGGAGCTGCTTCCGAAGCTTGACTATGAGCTGAATGTCATCCGGAAGATGGGGTACGTGGACTATTTCCTGATCGTGTGGGATTTTATCAACTATGCGAGAACGCACGACATTCCGGTAGGACCGGGGCGAGGCAGTGCGGCAGGAAGCCTGGTATCCTACACAACCGGTATCACGAATATCGATCCGATCAAGTACAATCTTTTATTTGAGCGTTTCCTGAACCCGGAGCGAGTGACAATGCCGGATATTGATATCGACTTCTGCTACGAGAGACGTGGGGAAGTCATTGAGTATGTCGTGGAAAAATACGGCAAGGACTGTGTATCCCAGATTGTCACGTTCGGTACACTGGCAGCAAAAGGTGTCATCCGCGATGTGGGAAGGGTCATGGACCTTCCGTACAGCTTCTGTGACACGATCGCGAAGATGATCCCGAACGAGCTGAATATCACAATCGACAAGGCATTGCAGATGAACCTGGAGCTTAAGGGCATGTATGAATCCGATGAGAATGTGCACACTCTGATCGATATGTCCAGAAGGCTGGAGGGTCTGCCGCGCCACACGTCCATGCATGCGGCGGGTGTCGTGATCTCCCAGAAGGCGATGGACGAGTATGTACCGCTTTCGAGAGCCTCGGACGGCACGATCACCACGCAGTTCATCATGACGACGATCGAGGAACTTGGTCTGTTGAAGATGGACTTCCTGGGACTCCGTACCCTGACGGTCATCAAAGATGCCGCGCGGCTTGTGGAGAAGAACCATGGCATTAAGATCGATGTCAACCATATCGATTACAACGACCACACCGATCCGGATGCCGTGCTGATTGATTACAATGATAAGAAAGTATTAGATTACATCGGAACCGGAAAGACGGAGGGTGTCTTTCAGTTAGAAAGTGCCGGAATGAAGAACTTCATGAAGGAGTTGAAGCCGCAGAGCTTAGAGGATGTCATCGCCGGAATTTCCCTGTACCGTCCGGGACCTATGGATTTTATCCCGAAATATATTAAGGGAAAAAATGAGAGAGGCAGCATCACATATGTGTGCAAGGAGCTAGAGCCGATCTTAGAGCCGACCTACGGCTGTATCGTCTACCAGGAGCAGGTTATGCAGATTGTGCAGGAGCTGGCAGGCTATACGATGGGACAGGCGGATAACATCCGAAGAGCCATGAGTAAAAAGAAGCAGTATGTCATCGATGCGGAGCGGCAGAACTTTGTTTACGGAAATGAAGAACAGGGGATTAAGGGCTGTATCGCCAATGGCATCAGCGAGCAGGCGGCGAACACGATCTACGATTCCATGGTCGATTTTGCCAAATATGCGTTCAACAAATCCCATGCGGCTGCCTACGCGGTTGTTTCCTACCAGACCGCTTATTTTAAATACTATTATCCGGTCGAGTTCATGGCAGCGCTTATGACGTCTGTGATTGATAACGCGAGAAAAGTTTCCGAGTACATTTTCACCTGCAGGCAGATGGGGATCAAGGTACTCCCACCGGATATTAATGAAGGAGAGGGTGTCTTCACTGCAGTCGGGGATAATATCCGCTATGGTCTGTACGCAATCAAGAGTATCGGACGTCCGGTGGTAGATCTGATCTTAGAGGAGCGGAAGCAGAACGGGACATTCCAAACGCTGCAGAGCTTCCTGGAGCGTGTGGCAAGCCGTGAGGTGAACAAGCGCGCAGTAGAGAACCTCATTAAGGCCGGAGCCTGCGACTGCCTTGACGGCAACAGGCAGCAGATGATGACCGTGTTTGCAGTGATTATGGACAACCTTGCCTCCGAGAAGAAAAAGAGCATGTCCGGGCAGATGACGCTGTTCGATCTGGTTCCGGAGGAAGAGAAGAAGGATTACGAGATCCGCCTGCCGAAGTTGGAGGAGTACAGCAAGGAGATCAAGCTTGGCTTTGAAAAAGAGGTGCTCGGCATTTACCTGACCGGACATCCGTTAGAGGAATACGAGAGCCGGTGGCGGAAGAATATCAGCGCCCTGACAACGGATTTTGTGCTCGACGAGGAAACGAACACGACAAAGATTAAGGATAACCAGAAGGTGACCGTCGGTGGCATGATCACGGAGAAGACGATCAAGTACACGAAGAACAATAAGGTCATGGCATTTCTGACGTTAGAGGATCTTGTCGGAACCGTGGAGATCATTATTTTTCCAAGAGATTATGAGAAATATCACGATCTGTTAGTGGAGGACGAGAAGGTGTTCATCACCGGCAGGGCGAACGTGGAGGAGGAGAAGAACGGCAAGCTGATCTGCGAGCAGATCCGGTCGTTTGACGAGATAAAGCGTGAGCTGTGGTTACAGTTTTCCACGAAGGAAGAGTACGAGGCAAAAGAGGAGGAACTGCTCCGTCTGATGCACGATTCCGATGGGAAGGATTCTGTCGTGATCTATCTCTCGGCGGTCAAGGCGATGAAACGTCTGCCGGAGCGGTACAATATCGGGATTAATACAGAGATTGTGAACAGTTTGACGAACTTTTTGGGCAAAAATAATGTAAAAGTTGTAGAAAAGAGCATTGAAAAGCAACGGCAAACAGTTTAAAATAGTGTAGATTAGATAAGGGTATTTTATTTTTTAGGAGGGACTTGTAAAATGGCAAAAGAGATTAAGACTATCGGCGTACTTACGAGTGGCGGCGATGCACCTGGAATGAATGCAGCAATCCGTGCTGTTGTCAGAGAAGCAATTGTAAAAGGTTTAAAGGTAAAAGGAATCAAAAGAGGATATGCAGGTCTTCTTCAGGAAGAAATTATAGATATGGAAGCCAAGGACGTGTCAGATATCATCGAGCGCGGTGGTACAATTTTACAGACAGCCCGTTGTATGGAGTTCACAACCGCAGAAGGTCAGAAGAAGGGTGCTGAGATCTGCAGAAAGCACGGCATTGATGGCATCATCGTAATCGGTGGAGACGGATCCTTCAAGGGAGCACAGAAGCTTGCAGCTCTTGGAATCAATACGATCGGACTTCCGGGAACCATTGACCTTGATATCGCATGTACGGAGTATACAATCGGATTTGATACAGCTGTCAACACAGCAATGGAAGCAATCGACAAGGTACGTGATACCTCTACCTCCCATGAGAGATGTTCTATCATCGAGGTTATGGGACGTGGCGCAGGCTACATAGCGTTATGGTGTGGTATCGCCAACGGTGCAGAGGATATCCTGTTACCGGAGAAGTATGATTATGACGAGCAGAAGCTTGTAAACAATATTATTGAGAAGAGAAAACGCGGCAAGAAGCATCACATCATCGTGAATGCAGAAGGTATCGGACATTCTGCAAGCATGGCGAAGAGAATCGAAGCAGCTACCGGTATCGAGACCCGTGCTACGATTTTAGGACATATGCAGCGTGGTGGTTCCCCAACAGCAAAGGACCGTGTATATGCATCTACCATGGGCGCACTTGCAGTAGATCTTCTGTGTGAAGGTAAGAGCAACCGTGTCGTAGGATACCGTCATGGTGATTTCGTAGACTTCGATATTGACGAGGCACTTGCTATGAAGAAAGAGATTCCGGAGTACCAGTACAAGATCGCAAAAGATCTGTCCATCTAAGGAATCCAGATGAAAAACGGATAGAGCATTAGAAAAATGGCTTCACGGGTTTTTTCGTGAAGCCATTTTTTACATCGAAGCCTGAAATCGGGACTCACCATCCTCAGCGAAGAATCCATACACACCCTGATACCGGTCAACGACAGATACCATGCTCTTCACACCAATCCCGTGTCCGCTTACGGAGGAGACAGTGGCACAAATGGTGATATTCACCTGCTGTGCGGCTGCTTTTTCAGCATAAGAGGACAGAATCAGGTTGACAGAATCGTCGCTGCAATAGCGGGTGACCTGCGTGTTCGTAAGCCCAGAGCAGATTTTCCCGCTCTGCCTGATTTTTCTGGTTGGAAAATTCGATGGAGAGCATGGACAGAATGAAGTAGAGCATGACGATAAAGCTGTCGGTGAACTCCACGACAACAGCACCGCCCGTGTAGAGCAGATCTGTGTATACCGTGAAGGTATACTCCACCACATAATAGCCGAGTGGAAGCAGGAAGAACAGAAGGAGTGTGGTTTTGTTTTCATATTTTAACTTTACAATATATGGCACAAAAAAATGGGTGACGATCAAAAGCAGCGGAACGGTGACGAGGATCATGGTAAGATTGGCAGCAACAGGGCTGTCATCAAAACAGAACGAAACCAAAGTGCCGAGCCACTT
>CAKRFH010000079.1:0-13822 GCA_934320555.1 uncultured Roseburia sp. | reverse complement strand
ATTTATACTCGACGAACTTCGTTCGTCTTGAATCTTTCAAGGTTATTCACTGTTCAGTTATCAATGTTCTCTGTTGTGTCGCTGTATCTCTGCGACTTATTTACTATATCATACTGTTTATTATCTGTCAACTACTTTTTTTATTTATTTTTTTCTGTTTATTTTGTAAGAATTACTTTTTCTATAATCAAATAGTGTAATTTTCTTTCAAAACAATTGAAATAAATATTTCAAACAAAATTGTCAGATTATTCAGTTAATATTTTCTTATCCGCAAACATTTATCACTTGCGGACAAGTATGTATTCTACACTTCTACCACGGATTTGTCAAGCACTTTTTACATTCTTTTTTATATTTTCTTTTTCGAAACGTTTTTTAGTGTGCGACCTTCTCTTCCTATATCATCTGCACAGTTTCTACAAAATCCCATCCAGATTGTCCAAGCATGATCTCTGCCCTACAGCTTCCTGTTCTGGCATTTTTTCTCTGAGAAGATGCACTTTTCCCTTAAATACGTTCTATAGAAGTCGCGCCGATCTGTCTATCAGCTCAATAAACTTTCCAATTTCCACCCACGCCCGTCTTGATTCCGGCATCATCTTCGCCGCCATCTGGAACACATGGAACATTCCTTCATAAATACTCAATCGCACCCGGACTCCCTGATGTCTTGCCTTTGCCGCCACACTCACGGAATCGCTTAATAGCATCTCATAGGAACCGACCTGGATTAACATGGGCGGGAATCCTCTGAAATCGCCATACAAAGGTGATATGTAACTGTCCATCGGATCATGGTCTCCCACATAATCTTTGTTATAGATCAGACTGTCCCTTGTATTTCCAAACAGTGGATCCTTCTCATAGTTTGTATCGTAAGACTCCCCGCTCGCCAACAGATCCGTCCACGGAGACATCGCAATAATACCACATGGGAGCATCATGTGATGATCCTTCAGATAATGACAGAGTGCCATCGCAAGACCACCACCCGCAGAATCCCCTGCTACAATGATCTGCTCTGCAAACCAGCCCTCGTCCAGCAGATACTGGTATGCCGCCACTGCATCCTCTAATGCCGCAGGATATGGATGCTCCGGCGCTACCCGGTAATCAATCGTGAGTACACTCATTCCGCCACTCACCTCGCAGTAAAGCCCCGCAAACATCCGGTAGGCATTCCGCATCGCGCCGATATAGCCGCCTCCGTGCAACTGTAAAATCACTTTGTCTGTATTCGGGTTTTCTTTCAGTTCCAGCCACTCCATGTTGAAATGTTCCATCTCAATAACTGTCATAGAAAAAATATCCGGACAGTGCCAAGGCGGCTCCACCATTTTTTTTCTGAGCTCCCCGCTCTTGATCTTTCTGCCGATCAGATTGTCATTTGTCACATGTGCGATCATATCGCGGATCACTTTCCCTGCGATACTTGACTGGTTTTCCCTCATAAAATACGTTCCTCTATCGAATATGAAATCTTCTCTTCAACTCCACTCTCGCCTTCCGATCCCCGATCAACATCGTTCCAAGGAATAAGAAGACAGATGTTCCGAGTGCTGCGAGCGCCAGATACGGCACCGCGATCACCCCGATCAGGTAAAGCACCATCGGGACGATGCTGCACAAAATCATAAAAATCTGCCACATAATATAGCTCTGCCAGTTCCGCCGGTTCACGATCATCAATACCAGAATCACTGCATCAACCGCAATAATCGCTGCCGGGAACACATAACGCACCGACCATCCCCTGTATCCGCTTAAGAAATCGATTGCCACAAGCACAAGGATTGCCATCACTGTCAGTACAATTGTCTTGAAAATGTAACCCGTCTTTCCCAGAATTGCAAAACGGATGACCAAATACCCATAAATAAGTGCCAGCCCCGTCATCAGGCTCCATGCTGTCTCAAACTCTCCATAATGGTTCACTACGATCAGAAATGCTTCGACCACAATCGCCACAAACAGATAAATCTTTGACAGCAATATCATCTTCCGCTGCTTCACCCGGACATCCGGGTACATATTTTCCACCTCGATCGTAGGCTCTAAGACAGAATGGCATAACGGGCAGCGTTCTGTCTCGTCTAATATTTCCACATTGCACTGTTTACATCTACTCATAATTCACACCATTGCTTTCTACTTCCACTTCCAGCCCGTCTGCTGCAAGCTTCCGGAAAAATCCTCTCTGCACGGACGCATCCTTCAGATCATAACTGAACGAAAAGACAAGCGTACTTCCGTATGAACAGATTGTCCCCTTCTGATGCTGTCCTTTCGACATTGCCAGAAACGCATGGAACATTTCCACATAAGGTCTGTACTCCTCATCCACACTAATATTTCCGATGTTTGTGATCGTCGTTGTATTCGCAAGTGCCGACTGTGTATACACGAACCGCATCGCCAGATTCTTCATAAAAAGTGGAACTGCACGCGCGACAAGCAGTTTTTCATTGGACACATTATAGGAAAACAGTTCCTCGAGATGTTCCCTGTCAATCTGGCTTCTTAAGCTGTCCCGCACAATACCAAGCACTTCCTCAAACGTGTAGATCTCCTTTGTCGGATGAAATTCTGCCGATACCATGACAAAAAAGTTCTTCGTCGTAATCGAATTAAAATAAGGTCTTAAATTCACCGGAACCGCAACCCGGATTGGGCGCTCCGACGGCATTCCTTTCATGCATTCTGTATACACGCTCCACACATATACCGCCACCAGATATTCGTTAATGCTGCATCCATAGCTGTGGCAGACTTCTTTTAACCGTGGGATCTCCATATAACCGTGCATAACACCGAACTCTCCCTTCGGAAGCATCTCCCCTTTTAACAGATAGGCTTTCTTCGTCTGGTAGCCTTTTGTCGCACTTTTCTTATAGTTTTTCAAAAAGCTGTCCTCGCGGTTTAAGGATGTCCCACTGTTTAAGGAATCCCCGACGAGTTCTTTTAATTCCGGGTGTGCCAGACGCAGATACTGATAAGTCAGCTCTTTTAAGAAATTGATCCCGCCCATTCCGTCTGTCAGCACATGGAACACTTCTAAATTGATGCGATATTTATAATAAGTTACACGGAACATATAGTTCCGGTTCTTATTCTGCTGGATCAGGCGGCACGGAAAATTGCTCTCCTCCCGCACACGCGGCGCCGGTTTGCCGTTCTCCTCAAAATAATACCAGAATACACCCATCCGCAGACGCAGATTAAATCCGTCCATCTTCGGGAGCACCAGATTCAACGCCTCCTGTAAAAGCTCCGGCTGCACCAGCTCGGTCAGCGTAACACTGATCCTGTAAACATTGGTCATCTGCTCTCCGGCGATAACCGGGAACAAATGCGCTGTATTGTCAAGTCTGTCCCAGCGGACTTCCCTGTATTTATCTTTTTCTTTTTGATTTTTCCGTTCCTGGTCTGCGGATTCTTCCTCCGTCTGCTCCAGAAACTCTGTTTTCTTCTTCATGGCAGCTCCTTCTTTTCTGCTGGCTTCATCTGCCTGTTGTCCCAGCAGTCCATTTTTCCTGCTTCAAAATTGCAAAATCCGCAGGATACTCACAATTATATACGAAAATCCGTAAAATTACAACGGAAAGAAAAAGAGCCATCTCATCACAGTGAGATGACTCTTTCTTCATTAACCTTCCGCCTGGGAAGATGTATTGACAAACTGGCTCTCGTACAGGTTTGCATAGAAGCCCTTCTTTGCAAGCAGTTCTTCATGTTTTCCCTGCTCGATAATCTTTCCATCCTTCATCACGAGGATTACATCTGCCTCCTGGATCGTGGACAGACGGTGTGCTACGATAAAGCTCGTCCTGCCCTGCATCATCTTCGCAAATGCCTTCTGGATCCGAATCTCGGTTCTCGTATCAATGGAAGACGTTGCCTCGTCTAAGATCAGCATTGGCGGCAGGCACAGCATGACTCTCGTAATACACAATAGCTGTTTCTGTCCCTGGGAGAGATTGCCTCCATCCTCTGCGATCACAGTATCATATCCGTTCGGAAGACGCTTAATGAAGCTGTGTGCATGCGATGCCTTTGCCGCTGCGATCACTTCCTCATCCGTTGCATCCGGCTTGCCCATCACAATATTGTCACGGATCGTACCGCTTCTGAGCCATGTCTCCTGCAATACCATACCATAATTATTGCGGAGGCTCTTTCTTGTCATATCTTTGATTGGAATATCGCTCACACGGATCGTACCGGAATTCACATCATAGAAACGCATGAGCAGGTTGATCAGCGTTGTTTTTCCACATCCGGTCGGACCAACGATTGCAACACGCTGTCCCGGTTCTACCTTCAGATTGAAATCTTCGATCAGCTTCTGCTCCGGCACATAGGAGAAGGATACATGTTCTAAGGTGACCCTTCCATCTGCCTCAGAGAGCTCTGCCGCATCTGCCGCATCCGGGATCTCAGGCGGCTCCTCCATAAGGTCAAACACTCTTCCGGCACATGCAAGCGCATTCTGAAGCTCGGTTACAACGCCGGATATCTCATTAAACGGCTTTGTGTACTGGTTTGCGTAGCTTAAAAGCGAAGATAACTGACCTACCGTAATGCCGCCTGCAATCGCGGTGAATGCGCCGACAACACCAACGACCGCATATACCATACTGTTGACAAATCTTGTCGCAGGGTTCGTAATGCTCGAGAAAAAGATGGCACGAAGGGAGCATTTCTGCAGGCGGTCATTGATCTCATCGAACTGCTCTAACGCCTCATCCTCGTGGGAGAACGCCTGTACCACCTTCTGGTTTCCGATCATCTCCTCGATCAGTGCCGTCTGTTCTCCACGCGTCTCAGACTGTAATTTGAACATAGAGAACGTCTTCTTTGCGATAAAGCTTGCCACTACAAGAGATAACGGTGTGATAACTACAACCGCAACCGTGATCTTCACACTGATCGTCAGCATGAAAATCAGTGTTCCGAAAATCGTTACAATTCCTGTAAAGAACTGTGTAAATCCCATCAGAAGACCGTCTGCAAACTGGTCAACATCCGCGATGACACGGCTCACGATCTCCCCGTAAGAATGTCCATCAATAAACTTTAATGGAAGCTTCTCAATCTTTTCGAATGCCTCCCTGCGGATATCCCGGATAATGTTATAAGTAATCTTATTGTTGCACGCATTCATGATCCACTGTGCAGCTGCAGTCAGCACGATCATCACTGCCATCTTTCTTAAAATCACAAAAATGCCAGCAAAATCTACCAGACCCTTTCCGAGGATATGGTCTACTGCCTGTCCAGTCAGGATCGGGAGGTATAAGGTGAGTGCCACCGTAACAGCGGCGAGCACGATCGACATGCCAAGATAGCCCCAGTAGCGGCGGATATAACTCATCACTTTCCGGAGGGTCGATTTCTGTTTGTCTGTCACTGGTTTTTTCATTTATCTTCCCTCCTTCGCGTTCTCATTGTCCCCGCTCTTCTTAAACTGGGAATAGTAAATCTCCTGATATACCTCGCAGCCCGCTAAGAGCTCCTCATGGGTACCCATGCCGACAACCTGGCCGTCGTCTAATACAATAATCTTGTCCGCATACATAATAGATGCCGCACGCTGTGACACGATAAAGACAGTCGCACGGTTCTCCATATCACGGATTGCCATACGCAGTTTTGCATCTGTCGCAAAGTCTAACGCCGATGCACTGTCGTCTAAAATCAGGATATCCGGTTTCTTTACGATAGCACGGGCGATCGTCAGACGCTGTCTCTGTCCGCCGGACAGGTTCTTTCCTCCCTGCTCGACCAAAAAGTCCAGCCCGCCTTCCTTCTTGTCGACAAATTCTTTTGCCTGGGCAATCTCTAATGCCTGCATGATCTCCTCATCGGTGGCATTCTCATTGCCCCAGCGCATATTTTCACGGATTGTTCCCTTGAATAAAACCGCTTTCTGTAACACCATACCGATTCTGCCACGCAGATCTTCTAATGTATACTCTCTGACATCTCTTCCCTCTACCTTCACGCTTCCTTTCGTTGCATCATAGAAACGCGGGATCAGGTTGACCACAGATGACTTTCCGGAACCGGTTCCTCCGATCACACCGATCGTCTCACCCTTCTTCACGGTAAAATCGATGTCTGTCAGGGATTCCTCCCCTGCCTGTGCGTAAGTCAGACAGACATGGGAAAATTCGACCTCCGGTACGTCTCCACTCTCTTTCGGTAACGTCTTTGTCGTCTCCGGTTCTTTGATGGAGGACTGTAACTCGAAAATACTCTCAATACGGTTTCCACAGGCGATTGATTTATTAATATTGATGATTAAATTTGCAAGCTTGATCAATTCTACTAATATCTGTGACATGTAGTTAATCAATGCGACTACCGCCCCCTGTGTGATATACCCATTGTCTACACGGAGTGCGCCTGCCCATACAAGCACAACAATCGCGCCATTGATGATGACATAAGTCAGCGGATTCATCAACGCGGAAATCTTGCCGACGTAAAGCTGTACCTTCGTGAGTGCATCGTTGCTCTCATTGAAGTGCTCCATCTCATCCTGTTCCTTATTGAAAGCACGGATGACCCTGCTTCCGGTCAGGTTCTCCCTTGTAATGCCAAGCACCTTATCCAGTGCGTTCTGTACCCTCTTATAAAGCGGGATGCTCGCAAGCATAACACCAAATACTACAACAGATAACAGCGGAATCGTCACGACAAAGACAAGCGCTGCCTTCACATCCACCGTGAACGCCATAATCATGGCACCGAATACGATGAACGGAGAACGCAAAAACAGACGCAGGACAAGATTCACTCCGTTCTGCACCTGGTTAATATCACTCGTCATTCTTGTGATCAGTGTGGATGTTCCGACCGTATCCATCTCTGAGAAGGAGAGCGTCTGGATATGCTCAAACAGTGCGTGACGCAGCTTCGTAGAAAATCCAACGGCTGCCTTCGCTGCAAAATACTGTGCGGTGATCGAACAGGTCAGTCCGATCACGGCAAGCAGTACTAACACCATACACATCTTCATAACATATCCACGGTCGCCATTTGCAACACCCGTGTCGATGATTGCCGCGATAACAAGCGGGACGATCAGCTCAAAGGATGCCTCAAGCAGTTTAAAAAGCGGGCCTAACACACTTTCCTTCTTATAATCCTTCAGATACACTAATAACTTCTTCATTTTACAAAAATCCTTTCCCCGGCAGGATTACTCCTGTTTCATATCCTTCATCTTCTGAAGTCCTAAGATCACAACTCCTCCGATGATGAAAAAAAGAATACTGAAATCGCCAAACCCCATGGCAGGCTGCGGCACATCAAGTGTTGTCGGTCCCATGATCACGGCATAGATAGAACCGAGCATCAGCCCGATAATTGTGTAAATTGTCTGCGCACGAAAGCTCTCAAGCGCTTTGCGGATCACCTTTACCACGCTGAAAATACCAACCAGGACCCCGCATCCGAACAGGAATACGGTTGGGAAGCTTGCAAAATGCAAATGTAAAAATTCCTTGATCGCTGTGATGATCGGCATGTATAAGCCAAGGATCAGAAGAATCGTAGATCCAGAAATACCCGGCAGCACCATCGCAGATATGGCGACCATTCCCGCTACAAAGACAAACAGTGCAAGTCCCGGTGTCAGGTGGTCTAAGCTCACACCGCTCCCCTCTCCAGATACCGGATTAAAATAAGTAATCGCGCTCACGACTACAACTCCTAACAGAATAAACGGCAGATACTGCTTCTTCGCTGCCAGTGTCTCTTTCTCTTCTTTCATGACAAGCGGGATTGCAAAAATAATAAACCCGATGAATAAGGAACTGATTGCATAAATATGTGACTCAAATACGCTCGTCAGGACTAAAACCGCCAGGACAAATCCACAGATCCATCCGATCCCAAGCTTGATCAGGAAAAAGAAAGCATCTTTCTTCTTCTGCACATTCCCTGTGATCAGATCATCAATGGACGAAATGAAGCGATCGTAAAATCCAAGTAAAAACGCAACTGTTCCACCGGACACACCCGGTACACTGTCCGCCAATGCCATGCAGAATCCTCTGATAAATTGTATCACGTACATATTCTTACCTCATTTTCTTTCTTGATAACCGTTATTTCGGCACTTCGTCTATTATAACGTTATCTTCCCTTATTTGTCCATTCCATTTTATGCGATACAGGTAAATTCCATGTAAATTCCACATAAACATTCACTTAATTTTGTTTTCGTTTCTCTTTTTATGCAGATTGCTCATACAATGAAAAGCACACTTCGCGAACTTTTCATTATCATGAACAACAGAATACACATTCTGCGCCAAAAAAATCGCATTCGCTCTCCTCGTGGGTAACCAAGAGAACCGTTTTCCCCTGCATCTGTTCCCGCATCACACCGGTCACCTGCTCTTTTGTCTCCCCGTCAAGCCCTTGCAATGGTTCATCCAGGAACAAAATATCCGCATCGGCTAGCAGTGCCCGCGCGATCGCCACGCGCCTTTTCATGCCGCCGCTGTAAGTGGCAACCGGCTTTCTTTCCTCTGCCGGAAGCAGAAGTTTGGCCAGAAGTGCCTTAATCTCCTCCTGCTTTCTTCCTGTCACGACCTCAATGTTGCGGATAGCATCCAGATTTTCGAACAGCCGGTTTTCCTGAAAGACCGCCGCAAGCTTTTTTCCTTCCACTCCTGTCACTGTACCGCTATCCGCGGTCTCGATTCCCATCAGAATCGACAAAAGCGTTGTCTTCCCGATACCGGACCGCCCCATGATACAGGTGATTTTCCCCTCCGGGAAGACAAAGGAAAAATCATTTAAAACTGTCGTCATTCCATATGTTTTACATAAGTGTTCCACACAGATATCCATGTCTTACTCCTTTTTTCCTACACATTGCCAAGTCCACACGCCGCAAGCTTCAAGCAGAACCAAAACCCTTTCTCAAACAGGACACTGACCGCAATGATCACGATGGTCCATGCAAATAGTGACGGAGTCTCAAGGTAGATCTTCGCATTGTAAAGGCTCTCCCCGATCGAACCACCCGGAATCCCGATCAGCTCTGCTGCAATCCCTGCTTTCCAGCTCATTCCAATCGCTACCGCACAGGCTGACCTGAAATACGGAAGCAGCCCTGCAAAGTAAAGATAATAAAGCTTTTTCCCGACCGGCATCGCAAATACCTGTGCCATCTCAAACAGCTTTCCATCCAGGTTCTCAAAGCCTTCCAGAAGATTCGTGTATACAATCGGGAAAGCCATAATAAAAGAGATCAGCACGGATAAGTTGCGCGATGGAAGCCAGATCAGCACCAGCACGACAAAAGATGCCACCGGCGTTGCCTTAAGCGCTGCGACCGGCAGTGCCAGCAAATCCTTCACCAGAAAGATCCGCCTCGCCGCTGCTGACAGCAGAATACCAAGCCCTGCCGCCGCAAAGAAACCGGATGCAATTCTTCCAAAGGAAAACCAGATTCTTCGCCAGAAAGTACCTTCTCCTAACAACAAAATCAGGCACCGCCCCACCGAAAGGGGCGATGCCAGTAAAATCTCACTGTGTAAAGCCATGCTTCCTGCCTGCCAGAGGGCAATCCAGAATACCACGGTCCATAACTTGATTTTTTTCTTTTCTCTCTGCTTAGTCTGCATTGTAATAGAAATCATCCTCAGGTAAAGCACCACCGACTGCTGCCGGATTCTGCTCTGCTAAAACGGTAAGATAGCTGCTTAATTTCTGCTTCATTTCGTTTCCTGTGATGCAGGTAATATTGCAATATGGAATTGCCTTCTCTGCAACCGGAGCAGCCACAATATCATAATTTCCGACAAGCTGTGCTGCATCGCTGACATTGGATGTCACATAATCAACAGATGCTGCATACTGCTCTAAGAACAGCTCTACTGCTTCCGGATGCTCTGCGATAAAGTCATTTCTCGCAATTACAACACCTGTTATAAGCGTTGCTTCCTCTCCGTTTGTCTCTGCTGCCTTCTGCCACTCTTCTGTCATGTCGAGCGCAACACGGATGTTCTCATTCTGTGTCTGGGCAACAGTCACAAATGGCTGTGGGAGCATCGCTACTGCATCCTCATCTGCTGCTAACGCTGCGACACATTCGGAATGCTCGGATTTGTATTCGATTGTCACATCTTTTTCCGGGTCAATGCCGTTTGCCTGTAACATATAGTTTAAGGCATATTCCGGTGTGGCGCCTTTTCCACTGGCATAAATGGTTCTGCCCTTTAAGTCTTCCACGCTCTGAACGGTCTCCCCGTTCTCCACAATATAGAGAACACCGAGTGTGTTGACCGCAAGTACGCTTACATCCACTCCATCCTTATTATATAAAACAGATGCCAGATTCGCCGGTACTGCCGCAATATCCACATTGCCCTGTACAATCTGTGGTGTCACCTCATCCGGTGCTGCTGCGATTGTGAAGGTATACTGGTTTGCTCCGGTATCTCCGTTGTCGGAATCATCCATAAGCTTCACCATTCCCATTGCAGTAGGTCCCTTTAAGGCTGCCACTTTCACCTCTGTCAGATCTGTTGCTGTTTCTGTGGTTTCTGCTTCCTCTGTTGATTCTGTGACTGCTGCTTCTGTCTCTTTTACAGTTTCAGAACTCTGGTTCTGATCCACGGTCTTTCCACCGCAGGCTGCGAGCATGACACAGGACATCATAAGAGCCAGCGCTGATACGAGTTTCTTTTTCATGTTCTTTCTCCTTTTTCACACTTTTCCTTCTATATATAATGGTAAGAAGGCATTCGCCTCACGGGTCAGGGAGTCTCTCACTTTCCCTTCAGGCAGTGATTAGTATATACTAATTTCAGGAGATGCACAAGACTATTTTATCTTGTATCTGATTCTGAGCAAAGGAAAACTGTCTACCTGGCCACACTCTCTGTCACCCCGAGAAATACCGGGTGACTATCCGCCGTATCAATGACCGCATAGACAAACGGACGGTCTAATATAACATCCTTTATTTCTTCCTCAACCAGTGCAGCTGTTTCCGACACCGCAACCGCAGTCGCTGCCCCTGCCTTCGTGCCCAGTTCGTCCACCTGAATGTAGGTCTTGTGCAGCACCATGCTGATATAGAGATTTCCATCGTCCACCGTGCCGATTCCGGTAAAATCTGCCAGGTCCTCATCAAAAGCATCTGTCATTCCCATCCCCGGAAGCACTTCACTTAATTCCACTGTATACTCGGATGAAAACTTCGGTATCGCTGCATGGACTTCCACATCTGATCTGGCATTTTCAATCAGTCCCACAAGCTTTTCCCCCGTCAGCCCGTTTACATACTCTTGCATAGACATCCCTTCCCGTGGGAGCAGTGCGACAAACGCATAATTATCTTTGTAATACTTGATAAATCCTGTCGTATCTTCGTCTTCTATATAAAGAGGTTCCTCCGAATACATCAGCTTCGCCTGCTCCACGGTACCGTCTTCCCTTGTGAATTCCTGATTTCTCACCTGATAATCCTCATACTCTTCCTGCCACTTTGCATCAAAGGTTACCGCATTGATCAGATACATCACTGCATCATCCCCGATCTTCTCTAACATCTTTGGAATCATGTTCTCCGTCTTATCTGAAACCCACCAGTTGATGTCTGACAATGTATTTTCATCAAATGGTGCAGAAAAAATCTCAGCCCCGAACTGTTCCTCATTCTGCTGCAGAAAATCATCATTTATATGAAGTCTGTCGTCCGTATTCTTCACCCAGATAGAATTTGCCACGTTCATGTGGGCATCCTCACTGTCCGAAAGTGAATTCTGGTATGAAGTCAGAAATGCACTCTGTTCTGCTGCGGACATTCCACCTGCAAGCGTCTGCTCCATCTGTGTGAGTGTGTCCCCTTTTGCACCGTTTTCCGTCATTGTCAACGCTTCCAGGATGGAAAACGGGGAGAGCATTACATTCTCACCGGTTTTGTATACATGCTGCAACAGATTTACCGCAAAATTTTCATAGTAATATGGATTCTCTTCTGCTGATTTGGTCTGTTTTTCCGTTTCCTCGCTCAAATCGGTTTCAGAATCTTTGGTCTGTTTCTTTTCCCCTCCTATCGTCAGATTCTTTGTAGAAGGAGAAAGCTGATTCCCACAGCCTGTGATTCCCAGTAACATACACCCTGCCATAAGTATCGCGATTCTTCTTTTCATAGAAACCTCCCTTTCCGCGTGTGATCCATTTGGCACACGCATTTGCCCTGTCAATTTGTCTGTTTTATATCTGTATTTCCTCTCTGCCCTATTACTGTTTTTCCTGCTGTCCCCCACACAGTTCCTGCAATACGGTAAGGAATGCTTCCTCTGTCAGATTTTTGGAGCTGACGGTAAAGGTCACACCCTCTTTTTCAAAAAGTGCAACGTAACATGCCACATCCTCCCTGGTATACTGCAGGATGTCCACTTCCGTTCCATTGATCCTGGAAGCTTTTAAGTCATCCTCATAGGCCTCGGTGATCATACCGCTGTCCACCGTTCTGACGTTAACGTCTAGCTGCATGCTTCCATCTTCGCTTTTCCATGAAAAGGTATTGTTATCCAGCACAACCTCCCCGGATTTACTGTATGCAACGGTAAATGACGGTTCCTCCGAAACGTTCAGGTCTTCCGGGATCTGCTCCGGCAGCACCTTCACGCCGTAGTATTCCTGCGCCTGTTCTGCGCCAAACTGCTCTTCATGGTCAGCTCCAATATCAATGCAGACCGTATTCAGCTGATCCACGCTGTTGATGAAAATATCGTCTTCCTGTCCCTCTTTACTTCCTTGCAGGCTTTCCACGCTGCCTGCTGCCGTATCCTGTGCTGTTTCTGCCTCATTCTCTACAAATATCTTTGTATTTTCTTTCTCATCCTCTGCTTCTGCTGTTGTATCCTGCGCACTTTCCGGTCGGTCTGCCTGATTTCCTGCTGCCATCTCAACGCCGCAGGTGTCTCCTGTACTTCCGCCATCAAACAGACGGTTCCATCCAAAAGCTGCACCTGTTAAAAGAACGCAGATACACGCCGCCATCGGAAGCACACGCTTCGTTAAGAATGCCCGTCTGGAAAGCTTTTTCCACTGCTCCGCCTCTCTGACGTATGCCGGATCTATTTTCCCGACCGCATCTTCCCACTGTTCCCTTTTCATACTTCAAAGCCCTCCTTTCTCAGATATTCTTTCAGTCTGGTGCGCTCTCTAAACAACATCGACTTGATCCGGTTCTCACTGCAGGCGCATCTTTTCGCAATGTCCGCGATGCTGTCCATGTACCAGTAACGCCTTACGAATACGACCCTCTGCTCTTTTGAAAGTCCTTTCAGGAAGCGGTTGAGAGCATCCACAAGCTCTTTTTCTTCCATATGTATCACCGGTTCCTTCTCCTCTGCTCCATCCATGAATTCATCAAAGATGTAGGTCACTGTCCCGCTGCCCCTTTTCCCCGCATGCTTTTTCCGGTACCGGTCCAGGCTCAGGTTTCTTGTGATCGCGCCTAAGAACGCCGACAGGATCTGTGGTCTCTCATCGGGCATGGCATTCCATGCCTTCAGCCAGGTATCGTTGAGACACTCCTCGCAGTCCTCCCTGTCCGCTAAGATGTTCCATGCGATTTTCCTGCAATAGGCACCATATTTCTGCTCTGTATGCTGGATGGCTTTTTCCTCCCTCGCCCAGTACAGGTCTATGATTCTTTCGTCTTCCATTGTTCTCTCCATGTTGTTTTCGTTTTTTCATATCTTACACTTACTATAACATATTTGTATGCCTTCTGACAGGACAGACGCAGGTTATAGGTGGTTGGTTGCATGGAATT
>CAKRFH010000078.1:0-14503 GCA_934320555.1 uncultured Roseburia sp. | reverse complement strand
TCCTATCTTATCAACGCATGCATGGCACACTGTTCATTTTATTCTTCTTCCTCTTCCGGCTCATCCTTCGCCCAGCCATAAGCATACTTCACAGCTTTGTTCCATCCCTTGCGCTTCGCATAACGGTCTTCCTCGCTCATCTGCGGTTCGAAGACGCGATCGATGCTCTGGTTCTTGACCACATCCTCCTTGTCTTTCCAATAACCGACTGCAAGACCTGCGAGGTATGCAGCTCCGATCGCCGTGGTCTCGACACAGCTCGGGCGGACTACCGGGGCATTTAACATGTCAGACTGGAACTGCATTAAGAAGTTGTTCGCGCTGGCACCGCCGTCCACTTTTAAGGATTTCAGCTCCACACCCGTATCTGCACGCATGGCATCGATGACATCGCACACTTGAAGGTCGATGGACTCCAACGTCGCGCGGATGATATGGTTCTTATTCGTTCCTCTCGTAAGACCTACGATCGTGCCTCTCGCATACTGATCCCAGTGCGGAGCTCCGAGACCGGTAAAAGCAGGAACCACATAACAACCATGGGTGCCGTGTACTTTCTGTGCCATATATTCAGAATCCCCTGCGGAATCGATTAACTTCATATTATCACGCAGCCACTGGATCGCTGCCCCTGCGACAAAGATGGAGCCTTCCAACGCATAGTTGACCGTTCCGTCTAAGCCCCAGGCGATCGTGGTGACCAGTCCGTTTTTGGAAAATACCGGCTTCTCCCCGGTGTTCATTAAAAGGAAGCAGCCTGTTCCGTATGTATTCTTTGCCTCGCCCGCATGGAAACAGGTCTGTCCGAACAATGCTGCCTGCTGGTCTCCTGCCGCACCTGCGATCGGGATCTCTCCGCCGAGGAACGACGGGTCAGTATAACCATATACGTGACTGGATGGCATCGGAGTTGGAAGCATGCTCTCCGGGATGTTCAGTTCTTTTAAGATATCCTTATCCCAGCAGAGATCGTTGATGTTAAAGAGCATGGTTCTCGATGCGTTGGAGTAATCTGTCACATGGACAGCCCCTTTTGTGAACTTCCAGATGAGCCAGGTCTCGACTGTACCGAATAAGAGCTTTCCTTCCTCTGCGAGGGTTCTTGCCCCTTCCACGTTATCGAGGATCCATTTGATCTTGGTTGCGGAAAAGTAGGCATCGATGATCAGACCTGTTTTCTTTCTGTATTCCTCTTCGAGTCCTTTCGCCTTCAAAGCATCCGCAATGTCCGAGGTTCTGCGGCACTGCCAGACGATGGCGTGGTAGATCGGTTCCCCGGTCTCTTTGTTCCAGACAATCGCGGTCTCACGCTGATTGGTGATACCGATCGCTGCGATATCTTCTGCTGCCGCTCCGATCATATTCATTGCTTCAACCGATACTCCAAGCATGGATGACCAGATCTCATTCGCATCATGCTCTACCCAGCCAGGATTCGGAAAGAACTGGCGGAATTCTTTCTGCGCCATGGAGCAGATCTCGCCTTTCTCGTTAAATAAAATACATCGGTTGCTTGTGGTGCCCGCGTCTAATGCCATTACATATTTTGCCATGTTTTTCTCCTTTCACATCTAAATACCTGACACAAAAATTGGAGATGACACATGCAAAGGATACCATTGCCCCCACAACGGTATCGCTTACAATCATCTCCACTCTCTGATTTGTTGGTATTCTATTTGTATCACTGATAGAATCAATTATAGCATATGTGCATAAAAATTCCAAGATATTTTTATGATTTTTATTGGATTTGTACCATTTCTGGATTAGTCTTATAATAAATGGCTCTTGAGGCCTTACTTTTTATAAGATATTGATTTTTCAGCAGATTCTCTAATACCTGCTTTCTGAAATAAGTGGAATCACTCACACCGAGATACTCTGCGATTTCAGAAACTTTGTGTGCCTGATAATAGCAAAAAGATAATATTTTCGCATCATACACAGTTCCATCCGGCACCGGCGTAAATGCCAGATTCGGTATTCCATTATCCTCTATCCCTTCCGCATAAGTCAGACCCGGAAGCACCAGGGTAAAATGATCCGAAGAAGAAATTTCCAGTCTATCTTTAAACATATCCACCTGGATTTGTGTCCCATCCAGAAAATAATCCCTGTGTGCAATTGCATTAATGACACCTTCAAACAATGCCCGCTTCGGATATGCATCTATATTTTTCCTTGTGTCATCCAATTTTATCATGGAATGGTTCATCCACTGCTCCACGAATTCCATCATATAATGGATCACTTCGATTATATTTCCATGAAAACGGTTAATAGTAACGATACGTTCACTGCCTTTGTTAAATCCGGAAAAAACCGAGCACTGCACCTCCGTCTTTTTTTCCTGATAGTCATCCTTAAAAAGTACCGCAGAAAACTCTTGAAGCGTTTTAAAATCTTCTGCCCTGTATGGCTCATCTGACGGAAGAATATCATATTGCATGTTTTTACTTTTCACACTCATCTCAATAATTTCTTCGTATGTCGCACCATTGGTAAACCTATCCCGCCTCATAAAAATAGACGGGATATTTTTATATTTTAAAATAACCGGTTTTACCACTGATTCTGGAACATGCACCTGTATGATAAAACGCTCTTTTTCCTTTATCTGCCTC
This sequence comes from uncultured Roseburia sp., assembly GCA_934320555.1. Lineage (GTDB taxonomy): Bacteria > Bacillota > Clostridia > Lachnospirales > Lachnospiraceae > Roseburia. Next base: position 11,876 of record CAKRFH010000078.1, on the reverse strand, counting down.
CGTCCGGTCGAAACCAATCAGTTTATTCGTTTTGTCTTCAACACCTATATAAAAATCTCCACCGGAAGCATTGGCAAATCCGGCAATACTTTTCAGCCAGCCTACAACATCATCCCGATTCAGTCTACTTTTGCATTCAAATTTATCACCTTCCAGTTCCACATTGTCTATTAATTCTTCCAGATACATTGCCATTACCTCCTGTGCTTCAAATATACTTCAAAATTACTTCAAAGTTAACTTCAAAGTCACTTCAAATAATTTCAATTTACTTTGAAGTGCAGTTCTATTTTTCCTATAACATGACAAATCCAATCCTATTTTCCGATACTCAGTAATAAAAAATGACTATTTATGCTCTCTGTCAACATAAATAGTCAAATAATCATTTTGTAAATATCACACCCTGTGTGAATTTACGCTCCCGCCTGTGCTGTCACATAGTACTCTGCCTGGGTCTGATAAAGCTTCGCATAGATTCCGTTCTGTTCTAAAAGTTCTTCATGTGTTCCCTGCTCCGCGATCTCTCCATGGTCGAGCACGACGATGCGATCGCAGAATTTGCAGCTGCTCATGCGGTGGGAAATGTACACGGCTGTTTTCTCTCCGACAAGAGAGTCGAAGTTTTCGTAGATCCCGGCTTCCGCGACGGGATCTAAGGCTGCGGTCGGCTCATCTAAGATGACAAACGGTGCATTCTTATACAGAGCCCTCGCGATCGCCACTTTCTGTGCCTCACCGCCAGACGGTGTGACACCCTGTCCATTTTCCTGATACAGCAGTGTGCGCTCCTTCTGCGGCAGTCCCTCCACGAATTCCTGCAGACCAATCTTCGCAAGCACCTGGTTTAAGCGCAGTTTGTCGACCTGTCTGCCTGCTGCAATGTTTTCGCCCAGTGGGAAAGCAAACAGTTTGAAATCCTGGAACACCACGGAAAAAATCTGCATGTACTCTTCGTAGTCATATTTTTCAATGTTAATTCCATTGAGGCAGATTTCGCCTTCGGTCGGTTCATAAAGCCGTAAAAGCAGCTTGATGAGTGTCGTCTTTCCGGCTCCGTTCATCCCGACAAGTGCCATTTTCTGCCCAATCTTAAAATCCAGGCTGACATCTTTTAAAATATAGGTTTCTGTGCCCGGATAACGGAAGGACACGTTGCGGAAGGACAGCTCATACTCGTTGTCGTCCCGCTTCTCGATTGGAAGTGTGCCATCGTAGTGCATGTTCGGTCGTTTGATAAAATCTTCGTAGGTTTTCAGGTACTCATTGCGGTAGTTGATCTGGTTGTACTGCGTGAGGATGTTCTGCACGCCGGTCATCATCGTGATGATTGCACCGGAATACATGAGTACATCGCCGACAGACACGGCTCCCGACATCGCCATGACCGCCACGTAGACATAAATATAACCGGCTAAAAGCTGTACCACAAAAGAAAACTTTGCCTGATTTTTTCCTTCAAAAATACCTTCCTCCGAAAACCGTGCCGCGTCATTTAAGCATTCCTCATTTTTCCCGCAAAGGTAATCCTGCATGCCATAAAGCCGGATATCCTTCGCCGCTGTCTCTGAAAAGAAAATTTTGAACAGATAGCCATACAGGAAATTGATCCTCTCATTTTCATGATTCAGTTCCACCAGCCGCTTTCCGATCCGGTCGGAAATGCGGAAATTCACCCAGAAAGAAAACGCAAACAGCCCTGCTAACAGTGCAGTCATCACGATCATTTTCCATACTGCGACATGCGCTCCCCGCGCCGACTGTACAATTAAGATAAGAAGAAACACGAGTGCGAACAGACCTTTGACACATTCCGTAAAAAATTGATAAATGGAGTTCAACTGTTCCTCAATATCTCCCGCTCCGTTTGCTCCTCCCCTGATTCTCCGGAAGGCGATCTGGTTTTCCTCTTTTTCGATCTCCTCAAATTCCATGGAAAAAGATTTCTCCGCCGTCCGCCTCTTCGTCTCATCGCGGCTCGGGCTGGCGTATTGCGCAAATAGCTGGTTGCACATGATGTAAACCAGACGTACAACCAGAACTGATACTATCATCATCCAGACAAAGTGAACCGCAGCCGCATATTGTCCCAACAGCAGGGTGTCGATAATCCTTGCATACAGAATGCTGTTGATATAGGAAACGCCCGCACCGCAGATTGCTCCAACCACGATTGCCACGCCAAGCTGCCTGTATCCTTTTGTCTGGAAAATCAGATAATTCCACATCTCCTTAACCGACATCCTCTGCACCTTCTTCCCCGTAATATTTGCTCTGCACCAGAAACAGTTCGTAGTATTTTCCTTTTTGTTCCATCAGCTCCTCGTGGCTTCCACATTCTGCGATCTTTCCGTCGGATAAAAGCAGGATCTCCTCGCAGAAACGCGTGGACGCGAGCCTGTGAGAAATGAATAACGCTGTGATATCCGCCAGTGTATGATTATAAATCTCATAAATTTCAGACTCTGCCAGCGCATCTAAAGCTGCCGTTGGCTCGTCCAGCAAAATAATGGACGGATCCCGGTACAATGCCCTTGCCAAAAGCAGCTTCTGCGTCTCTCCTCCGGAAAGCTTCACACCATCCTGGCTTAATTCTTTTCCAAGATTGGTAGAAAGCCCCTGCGGCAATGCTTTCACCTTCTGCATAAGTCCCGCTTTTTCCAGACATTCCCATACCTTTTGCTCCTCCCACTGCTCACTGAGCGCCACATTTTCTGCCACGGAATAGGTCAGGGTAAATGTATCCTGAAAAACTGCCGCCTCATGCTCATAATATGTTTCCATGTCTAATTCCCTTGTATCAATCCCATTGACATAAATTGTTCCCTTTGTCGGCAGATATAAGCCTGATATTAATTTCACAAGCGTTGACTTTCCGGCACCATTTAATCCGACTAATGCCTTGTGCTCCCCGCTCTTTAAGGAAAAAGAAATATCATTTAATACCGGTTTTTCAGCACCTTTATAGCAGAAGGTCACATGGTCAAATACGACTTCCACGGTCTTGAACTGATTCTGAGGAATCTTTTTCTTCCTTTCCTTCTCTCCCAGATCAAGGAAATTCCGGAAATCCGTGATATGGACATTGCAATATTTCATCTTTGCAAAGCTGTCGCTCACCTGGGAAAACCATGCAGAAAAGCCTCCGATGATACCCAGATAGAATACAAACATCGTCAGGGACATCCCGTTTTTCAACTGGCCAATCAGATACAGATAACAGATCAGATCCCGCCCCGCTGTCAGAACCGTCTCCAACGCTTTTCCAGCAAAAGCGATGCTGTTCTTCTTCGCGTTGCGCCTTCTGGTGTTTTGGATCGCGTTTCCATATTTCCCGATAATCCAATTTTTCAACCCGAAAACGCGGATGTCTTTTCCGCTTACCGCATCGTCATTTAATCTGTCGATATACTGCATCGTCATCTCATCTTTGGCATTCTCATCCCTGATTTTATTCTCATACCAGTCCGGAAGGCTGTTGCAAAGTGCTCCAATGACGGAAAGTACGAATAACAGCACCAGAATGATCGGATGAATCAAACCAGCGATAGCCATATAAACGAACAAGCCAAGCAATCCCGTCCCAAATGCAGAGACAGCACGCAGAAAGCCCTCCACTCCCGCATTATTATTACTGACTGCAACGCTTGCTTTTTCCCGCAGAAGCTTCAGTTCCGGGGCTTCATACTGCTCCTGTGGGATCTCACAGATTTTTCTTGTGAACTGTCTCGTAAAAAGCTGGACACGCACTTCGATATGGTGATAAACGTGCTTCTGCCTGATATAGGTATCCGCTGCATTCACAAGCGCATAGCCGAGGAAGGCGGAAAGAATCGCTGCGATCACCGTCACCGCGGATAAGTTTTCTCCAAGCAATCCCACAACCAATGCGCTTAACATGGAACCGGTTACCGGCACGATCACGGACAGGATGATTCCGATTATCATATCTCTTATATAAGTTCTTTTTTCTTTCCATACCGGAGCGAAGACGAATTTGAAGTTGCTCCGGAGAGGGTATTTTTTTGTTTTGTACATATTTTGTCTCTCCCTATGTGTGTCAGCAATGAGCAGTGCTCACATCGGAAGAAATACAATCCGACTGCTCGCAGTCAAGATTGCATTTCTTCCGATGTGAGGAGGGCGAATGCCCTCAGCCAGGAAAATCTCTGATTTTTCTGGTGTGCACTGCGGACGAAAGATTCTCCTATAAAGATCCTGAAATAAGCCTATCACAGATTCCCAATTTTCCGCATAAAAAATGCACGGATTGCAAAAATCCGTGCACGAGTGGTCCTTATAGTGGCAGCATAATCTCCGTCACAAAGACCCCTGCCTCATTTTTCCGGTTGATAAAGCCAGCGTATTTCTCCACAATCAGGTTGATCCGCTTCAGACCGTGACCATGGTTGCCGCGCTTGTTCGTGATGTATTCCTCATCGAGCTTGCGCACAGTCTCATTCGTCGCATTGCTCACAGAGATGTAAAGCTGCTCCTTGAACTGTCCGATATAAAGGCGGATGAACTGTTTTTCCTTCGGCACTTTCTCACACGATTCCACGGCGTTGTCGATCAGGTTACCGATCACCACACACAGGTCAATGTCTGTCACTGTTGTTTTCTTCGGAACTGTTGCTTTGTAATCGACCGGGATGCCATTGTGGATGGCCAGCGAAATCTTCGAATTCAAGATCGCATCCACACCGATATTTCCGGTGTCGAACAGGAGATTGATATCGTCAAGGTCTGTCTCCAGCCGGTCTAAGTATTGTTTTGCCTCCTCGATGTTATCCATCGCGAGGTACGCCTTTAGTGACTGCATGTGGTTGTGGTAGTCATGTCGCCAGCCTCGCATGGTCATGTATACATGCTGGACTTCCTCGATCTGATTTTTTAAAAGCTTGTTCTGGTAGGCTTCCGTGCTCTTCTCGTAGTAGGTTTTTATGAGGAGACGGAGCAGGATTGCTGCGACTGTCAGGAACAGGAGAGCTGCTGTAAATATAAGGATGATGTCTGTTGTTTTCAATGTTTTTTACCGTTTTGTAATATATTTCTGCAATCTGCTTTGTGGTTTTTCCGGGATTGTGTATGCTAATTTGTCACTTGCCAATAATGGTTTAAGAAATGTTCTTGTCAAATATGTCAGATTCTTATATCCTATATACTCTGAAATTTCCTTTTTTGACTTGGCAGTTTTGCAGAATTCAAGTATTTTATCTTCAACCGTTTTGACTTGGTCACTCACTTGGTCACTCACTTGGTCACTCACTTGGTCACTACACTTTGGACCAGATTTCATTGTTGCAGTTTCGTTCAGAGGAATTATCGTTCTAAAAATATCCCCTTCCACAAATTGTGGAACTCCACCTGAATATAATTTTGTAAATTTGTAAGTATTACGCATACCTGATCCCAATTCATCAGCAAGTCCTATCTCTCTAAACACTTTAGATATCGCCGGATTTTTAGGAAATGGCTGAAACGTCTCTAAATTAAGATTGCCATATCCATGTGTTCTATTGCTATTTTCTGCAAATATTCTATCTTTTTCAATTATTATCTTAGCAACATATCCGCTCGAATAGTCTCGATGCGCCAGACTGTTTGATATGATTTCCCTTAAAATTGCATCACGTGCACTCACCGACTGCATTCCATCTAAAACAAATGGATCACTCAAATGCTTTCTGGCAAATTCACTCATCCTTTCATAGCTATCTAAAAGATTTGTAACAATTACATCTCTGTCATCATAACGGTCCATATTCTGTACCCGAAAAATCATGTCTGTTTTGTGTTGTGGAAGTGCCGACATAATAGTTGTGTCTTTACCAAACAACAGAATCGCAGCCAATGTAATCCCTTCTCTTCTGCTTTCGCGATCCAACAAAATCAACCCTGCACTTCTTAACAGTTCATCATCATCCATCACTAGCCACGGATGATGATTGCTTCTTGCACGTGTCATCTTTCTAGCTCGCTCAATTAAATCCTGACGAAGCACATCCATTCCCCACTCTGGAAAAACTTTATTCACAAAATATGTTCCCTGTTTTCTCGCATATAATTTATATACAAGTTCTTCATTATCTGTAATATCAATATCTGATTCATTATTTCTGTCGTATATTCTGCCAGAACATCTACAGACCTGTGTGCCGACCGGTACATAGATATGCAATATTTTTCTTCCCTGAATTTCATATTCTACTGGCGACAAAAACAATGGCGGATACATTTTATTTGCATTATTTATTGCCATCACAAAATCTTTTCTAATTTTTTCAATACAGTCAGGTTTTATACCCAGTATTTCTCCGTTATCTTTTACGCCCAAGAAAATATGTCCACCATCTCTGTTTGAAAATGCACAGATACTTTCGTAAACATCTTTTGTGATATCTGTTGTAGATTTCTTAAATTCTGTTGTACAACATTCACCTTTACTGATTATTTCCAATAATTCTATTTCACTCAAGCATATTTTCCTCCTGCATTTTTCAATAACTCCATTTTATCATAGTATTTACTAAAATGCCATTTTTATATATCTAATGTCTCAACAAATGTGTACAAAAATAGCCGTTCGAACATATTTTTTCTCCAACAGCTAATATCATCGTACGGCTATGGCAATTATATTTTTTCATGAGCCCTAGTAAGTAAAACTTCTCAATCTATGTAAGCTCAATTTTAATTCTTTTATGTAAAGTATCTTCATACCAAGAAGTTAATATGTTTGAATTAAGTTTCTGCATCTTTCTTATTTCTCTTGAAGCCTTGTAAATATCTGTATCAAGATATGTCTTCGGTAATACTGTAATATTTGTTTGTTTTTTCAGCGTTAACGGATTTTCACTATTACTTTCAAGAAGTTTAACATATTTTCCAAATATTACAGGGCAATTTTTTTCTAATAAGGCAGGAATAGACGGATATACAATTTTGTTGATTATATCGGATGCCCAATACCCTATTACTGATAAGTCAAATGGATTCACATATATATGATTATAAAAATCAATATCAATTATACTACCATGAATTATACCGCTTCCACCAATTTGTTTTACCATATCTGCGATCTGTTTCTGAAATGAAGTAAACTTATCAAGTGGCGTTTTTATTGTAGAAATCATGGTGTCCATATTATTATAATAATACTGTACATCTTGAATTTCCAACTTTTTCATAGCACCACCGTTAAGAATAGTAAGACTGCCCTTTCTTGATTTATGGATAAAACAGTAATACCCTTTCTTTTTTAACATATAAAGTACATTTACTTTTCGTTGGAAAGTCATTAATATATTTTTTCCTCGATAGAAGTCATTGTACTGTTCACTCGTAATTTCAAATATACCATCCGCATAATCATAAAAGCAATCATAATCGTTATCAATCAAAAAAGTTTTCAAGTGAGGATTTTCAATATGGTATCCAACTTGATTGTCCGAATAAACTCTATACTCACCATCATCATAGAAAGAATTCCTATGTGTATGTCCACTTACATAAACATAATTTTTATCAGGATCTGCTCTTTTACACCAATCTTTTTTGGGTGTATGCGTTAAAATAATTGTATTCTTATTTGCGAGAATAGGACATAACCGATCATACAAGTCTTCAATCGTTTTAGATTCTCTTATTTCAGCTGTCCTATCCATAGTCATTCGATAGATACCGTTATCTGCATTAAACGCAGTATTATATCCTGAAAATCCCAATCCGCCGAGGATCACATATCTTGCACTTCGCAAGCGGTCAGCAATTTGTGGTTCATTCATCTTGCACAAATCATGATATTTAATCAAGTGTATTCCTGTTTTTGGATCAGCAAGCAAATCACAGTCCTCTTTGTAAAGAAGATCATTATGAAGCAAATACATACCATACTTTTCCAAAATAGTTCGATACTTTGAAACAATCTGCTCTATTTGAAATCCTGGGAAACTCCATAATTCATGATTTCCAAGCGTAAACACAACCTGTGTGTTCCGGCATAATGTTTTTGAAAGTCTCTTTACAAATAACCGAAATATTCTAATATCTGATGACACATCACCGCCAATCAATAATAAACTTCCCGCTTCATTAGCAATAATATTAACAATTCTTTGAATCACATATATAATATCTTCTTTTGAACGACAACCTGCATTTTGTATTCTGTGCATAAGATGAAGATCCGAAATATAATGAACCCTTTGACATTTGTTATCGAAAACCAGCTCGAAATTTGATAAGTCTCGTCCTGCTGTTTCTGATATCAAATCTCTTGATGATTGAAGAACTAAAGCAGTTTCAGATTCGTTTCTTTCTATACACGCAAAAGATTCTATCACATTCAAATTAATCTCATAAGTATCATATTGGAGACCAAACTTTTCGCATAAGTTACTTTTCATTTTAGCGCCTGTAAAATCAATAAAATCCCATTGCGTTAAATTGTCAATCCCATCACAGAAAAGCAAATTTGCATTGGACAGATTTCCTTTAAGAAAAGCAACAAAATCAAAGAAATAATCAAATGTATGTTTATATTTTTTAAGCATGCAACCAGATTTATTAAACCACTTCTGTATTACATAAAATTCTCTATTATGATAGTATTTTTTTATAGAATATGTGACATCTATATCTGCATGAATCGGAAGCTTTGTTGTTTCATCAATAATATACTTAGAGAAATCCTCGTTACATTCAAGTGCACCTGATAAATCGCAATGTGTTAAGTCCCTATTTCGATAATTAACAAACTCATCAAATGTTTCAAAATACCTATAAATTGTCGTGATTGGAAAATATGTATTATTCTCTTGATATCCTTTAGTTTCTTCACAATAGTAGTTCGTTTTCTTGTCAAAAAATGCTTCTGAATAAAAATCAATCTCTCCCTCTTTCAAAAAACGAATATACTCTTTTAGTTTCTTCTTATGCCTGTATATTGTCTGCTTTGATCCTAAAGAATAATTGAATGATTGTATAACATCATCAGCATCATATATCGAACATAAAGCATTTATCATTGTGTATTCAGGATAAACACCAGAAGACATATATTCCATAATAATAGAGAATCTCTTTTTATCCTCAACATCTGCAAAAATATATTGAAAAAAGAAAAAGCTGACATCAACAATGGACGAAATCTTGGATTTTTTATAATTTTCTACAACTTTTACTAATTCATCATAATTACTACAAGCATCAAATTTTTTGTTCCATTGTTGGCAATATTTATGAATTCGTTTTCCTTCCTCATAATGCTCTTTTTCTTTATTTGATAATGACAACGAATAATCATCTATTGTATCTTCGATAAATGCTTTTCTTGCCATTAGCTTTTTTGCATCAATTCTTTTAGAGATATCTATTTTTGAAAAAGGACAAAATGTATAGCAAGCATTTTCATAAATATCTCCGTTTAAAAAGTCAAAATAAGAATCAAAATCATTGAATGATAAAACAATATCTCTCTTTCGTTCTTCGTTATCTCCATCAATATAAATTAAGGTTTCTTCAACAAAAAAGATATTTGAAATAATATCAAATCCCCTTTTTCCAGTTATACGTAATCCCTCTTTTCGTTCAAAAGTTACAATCTGAATATCATTCACATATTCCTCTGGAACATCAAAAACTCTAATCTCTTTTTTCTTTAATTGCCTGATTATTTTCTTTACTTCTGACTGTGCCACACTATCCCCTTCTCCTCCTACTCAACTTTTTCCTTATCCATCAGAAGAAGTCACCACATCACCTTTAAAAGCGATTTTCATTCGCTCACCCTTTTTTTACGGACATAACGTCGCCATTCTTTCATGTCCCATATCCTCAGATTTTATGAATTCCACGAACAAAAGAAGAATGTACGAAAATGATTACCTGTTCTGTCATTTTTTTCGTAAAACCTTTATTCTGGATACCTTGATATCCACACTTTCCTCCAGTTCAGATGCTTTATACCATCTGTCTGGCTGCATCGCTTCCAATATGGCTATATAATTTTGTTTCGTTTTTTCCGTCACTTTCTTTTCGCCACTTTTTCGGAAGAAAGTGTCAATTAAAATGATTTTTATTTTCTCCCCAAATGATACTTTATAAACGCCTCATTCACCGCCTTATAAAAGCTCCGGCTGACCGGAATGCTGCTGCCATCGGAAAGTATACATTCCGTTCTACCAATCCGGACAACTTTGTCGATGTTCACGGCATAGCTGCGGTGCGTTGCGAGAAAGGTGTCGGATTTTTCCTGTATCTCCTGCAACAGCTCCGCAAAAACAGCTTTCACTGTCATAGGCTCTACTTTTTCAAGATGCAGGTTTACATAATGCTTCTGTGCTTCGATATAGAGAATATCTCTCAGATTCACTCGGACAGACTGGCTGCCCTTCTTTACAAGGATGTAGTTTTCCTCCTCTGTCGCATTCTGTGCTCTCACATAGTCGAGAATCTCCCACAGCTTCCTTTCTTCCACCGGCTTCATCAGGTAGCGGTACGCACCCACTTCATACCCGTCAAACACATAGCTTGCATCTGATGTCACGAAAACAAGGATCACATCCTCCTCTTTCTCACGGATCTGTCTGGCTAACTCCATGCCGTTCTGTCCTCTCATAGAGATGTCCAAAAAAATTACGTCATACACGCTCTTCCCTGCTTTGAACAGATATTCTTCTGCACTCTCAAACAGGTCTATATGAACTGATATGTTTTTATTTTTCGCCCATTGTTCAATTTTTATTGCAAAAGATTTCGCCTGTGCGGATTCATCTTCGCAGTAGCAGATTGTCATTGTATGTTCCATCATTCCACCTCATCACGAATTCAAAATATCTTTCATCCGCCTGGCCATTTTCTGTGGATATAACGTCGGCATGCTTCCGTGCCCCATATCCTCAAATTTTATAAATTGCACAGATGGGAAATACTCTTTGACATACTTAATATCCCACGCCCGGTCTTTTGCTTCCTTCTCCCCATACCAATATTGCAACTTTCCATGATATTGCGACATCTGCTGCGGCATTGCATAATTATTGCAGGACTCAAATGTCCGCCAGATCGTTTTATAACTGATAAAATGAAGCACTTTGGCAATGTACTGTAAATCTTCTTTACTGTATTCATCTGTAGAAAATGCTTTTTCCAACAGCTTCAATCCTCCGATTTTTCCCATTGAAATCATGAGAAAATCCCTGACAGCAATCAGCCTTGTCACAATCCACGGAAGCTGATACGGTGTAATCCCTCCATCACAGATGCTTTTTTTTATCTCAATCTTCTGTTCTGCAAGCATTTTCAATACAACAGCTCCACCCATGGAACATCCATAAAGAAGATCGACTGTATGAATATCATGTGCGATCAGCCATTCTGCCAGACTATCTGCGATCTCCTCGATACCTGTAAAATCCTCCTTGGGATTTTCCTCATCATATCCAGGAAGTGCCGGGATAATCAGGTGATAATCCTCTTTGAGTAACGGGATAACATACTCGAAGAAATCCCACATCACTACAGAAGGATGTACTAAAACGATCACCTGCTCTTTGTCGGTTCCATATTCATGAATTGTCATTTCGTGCACCTCGATTTTTGTTTTTGTAAATTAGTTGTTACTAACCACAATTATAACACGATTCAACACTTTTTTACTATATAAAAACCCGCTCCCATCGTCAGCAGTATCACATAACTGGACGGGTGCACGAATAACTGGTTGGAAATGGTGCCAGATAGTTTTTCCTCTCTCACATATCCCACACATTCCGGTTCGTCGCTGAGATCGCAATTGCTCCGGCATCAAGCGCCTGGATAACGTCCTCCTTCTCGGAGATCAGACCGCCCGCGATGACCGGTGTTCGTGT
>CAKRFH010000077.1:0-14700 GCA_934320555.1 uncultured Roseburia sp. | reverse complement strand
GAGAACGCGTATGAGATGGCGATTAAAGAGTGTATAGAAAGAGGAATTCTTGCAGAATATCTGAAAAAGAAGGGAAGCGAGGTCATCAATATGCTGAAAGCAGAGTACGATTATGAAATGGATATTGAGGTACAGCGTGAGGAGGCTTATGAGGAAGGAAAAGAAGAAGGAAAAGAAGAGGCAAATCTGAAAGCAATCTGTAATATGATCAGATTTGGTGTGCCAGAGCAGGAGATTCTTACGGAATATACGAAAGAGGAACTGGAAAAGGCAAAGAAGTTAGGATCAGACAGTCTTTATGGACTGAAAGTTAAATGAAAATACTGTAGAGGAGAAAGAGGTGCTGCAATTGCGGCACCTCTTTTGCATCAGAGAGAATAAAACAGCAACAGAATAGAAACAAAAGACGAAAAAAGATACATCAAAGCAAATAAAGAAAAGCTTTATTCCGACGGGCAGGATATACTTGGTTCATATTCCACAAAAAGGAGATCAAATGCACAAAGAATACAGTGTATTTGAACAAAAAGAGAAGGGAAGAAGAACAATGGGAAAAAAAGAAAAGAATGAGAAGAAGGTAGGCTTTGGGAAGATGCTTGCCTGGAACAGCAGGGCGGTATCGCAGGGAATCGGATTGATGGTGGTCGGCTATCTGTCCTTATACTGTACAGATACACTGAAGCTGGCACCGGGACTGGTTGGAACCCTTTTACTGGTGAGCAAGCTGCTCGATGGGGTAACGGATATTATCGCCGGTTATCTGGTTGACAAGACGAACACAAAGATCGGAAGAGGACGGCCTTATGAATTCTGTATCATTGGAATGTGGGCATGTATCTGGTTTATGTTCAGCTGCCCTGCTGCACTTGGAACAGTGGCAAAATGTGTCTGGGTATTGCTTATGTATGCACTGGTAAACAGCGTATTCTATACGTTCCTGACAGCCAACAATACAGTATATATGGTGCGTGCATTTAAATATCAGGAACAATATGTATCGTTAAATTCATCAGGCGCGATCATCTCCATGCTCGGTGTGGCATCTTTCAATATTGCTATCCCGGGTCTGGTAGAGAAGTATGGAACATCAGCAGAAGGATGGAGTTTTCTGATGGCGTGTATCGCGATTCCGGCAGCAATTATCGGAATTATGAGATTTGTTTTTGTGAAAGAAACAAACGATGTGGATGTGAAGGCAGCAGATGGCAGTGCAGCAAAAGTCGGCTTTTCCGATGTGAAAAAAATGCTGTCACAGAATCCTTATATCTACATTGTAGCGTTGATTCTTTTTGTATGTAATCTAGTCACCAACATGGGAGTTAATGTTTACTATTTCACCTATGTGGCACACAACCTTGGAATGCTTGGCTTTGTCAGTGCCGTACAGCTTCTTGCCATTCCGCTGATGCTTGTTGTTCCGGCAATCCTGAAGAAGATCTCTATTTCAAAACTGATTTTTATCGGATGCCTGATCAGTGCAGCCGGATATGGGATTAACTTTTTTGCAGGGGACAATATGGTGCTTCTCGGAGTGGGAGCGATTTTATACGGAATTGGAAGCACACCGATTTCCATGATGATCAACCTGATGATTATTGAATGTGCTGATTATAACGAGTGGAAAGGCATTCAGAGAATGGAAGGGACACTGGGCTGTGTCACCGGTTTTGCAACAAAGATCGGATCGGCAGGGGGTGCCGGAGTTCTGGGACTTCTGCTGTCAGCTTCCGGATATATTGGGGATGTGAACCTGATCCCAGACAGTGCCGTTCTTATGATCCGTAACCTGTTCAGTACCATCCCGGCAGTCCTCTGGCTTCTCGTAGCAACTTCCCTGCTTTTATATAGGCTGGATAAGCAGCTTCCACAGATCCGCAAAGAGAATGAGGAACGCAGGGCGGCAAGTGAGGCGCAGAACTAAGGCTGCCAGATAGATACGCAGAAAGCTACGTAAAGTGTGGTCTGTAACAGAATAACAAAAAGATGGAAAGAAAGAGAGAAGAGGAAAATGGATAAAAAACCGTTATACATCCCATCAGAGGATACCTATTTTTCACAGCCTTACATTGATGTAGAAGAGTGGAGAGACACTCCGGTCAGACATTATTATGTGCACGGAGGATTCAAAGGAACAGAGATTAACGGGGCAAATGAAGCGCGCTTCTGCCTTTATTTTCCGGAAAAAGACAAATATGAGGGAAGATTCTTCCAATATCTGTCCCCGGCACCGGAGGATGAGCATGAGAGTGAGCATCTGACCGGGGAGGATGACAAGATCAGCTTCTGTCTGACACACGGTGCTTACTATGTCGTATCGAACCAGGGCGGTTTTGTCATGGGAGGAGATCCGGGAAGACTATATAAGACAAGTGCAAACACAGCAGAGTTTTCCAGAAAAATCGCAAAGAAGCTCTATGGAACAGAGGAGAGACCTTACGGTTATGTGTTCGGTGGAAGCGGCGGTTCCTTTAAGACAATGGGCTGCATGGAAGCGACAGAGGGAATCTGGGATGGTGCGGTTCCTTATGTGATGGCCAATCCGATGGCGGCACCGAACGTGTTTGCGTCCCGCATGAGGGCAGTCAGACTGCTCGGGGAAGCAGGTATGCAGCGTGTTGTGGAAGCCATGGAGCCGGGCGGAAGCGGTGATATCTATGAGGAACTTGATGTATTGCAGGAGCAGGCGCTGAGGGAAGCAACGAGAATGGGATTCCCGGAGAAAGCATGGTTTGATTATCCTTATATGGGTGACGGAGCACTTATGGTGCTGGTACCGACTGTTTATCAGCTTTTCCCTACTTATTTCAAAGATTTCTGGGAAAAAGAAGGGTATGAAGGGGCAGATAAGAACAGTAGTGAGTACCGTGACAGAATGCAGCATATCACTAAAGTGAAAACAGTTGCATATGAGGAGAAAAAGCCAATCGAAGAGGATGAGGATTATACGAGTGTAAATAATAGCTGGGTGAACACAATGTTAGGTGGTGAACCGCTTCCGAAGATTGAGATGGAAGATTTTATCCCGGAGGGCAGCTATCAGTTCCATTGCAGGTTGCGCGTGCTAGACGGGGAGGCAGCAGGGGCAGAGATTAATATTTCAGAGATCGATGGAACCTGGCTGACCCTTCACCCGGAAAATGGTGGCGCGCAGAATAAGAATCCGTTTAAGAATTTGAAGCCGGGAGACCAGATTATGGTGGACAACAGCGATGCGATCGCGATGCAGTGCTTCCACAGACATCAGATTCCGGATGAGACCTATCATGTATATGACCAGTTCCGCGATGCAGAGGGAAAACCGCTCTATCCGCAGCTTCCGATGTTAATTGCCATGTTTATCGGAACAAGCGGTGCAGGACTTCCATTGACCGGAAATATGCACGGCAAGATCATCGGGCTCTGCTCGATGTTAGACGAGAGTGCGTGTCCGTGGCACGGAGACTGGTACCGCGAGGCAATCCGCAGAAATGGTGTGGATGAGGAGAACCAGTTCCGTCTGTATTATCATGATAACAGTATCCACGATGACAGAGCCGGATATCTGGATGATCCGCAGCATCAGGTCGATTATCTGGGAACTCTGCACCAGGCGCTGCTCGATGTGGCAGCGTGGTGTGAGAAGGGAGTGAAACCACTTCCGACTATGAATTACAGATACGATGATGGACAGATCCGTCTGCCGGAGGATGTGACGGAACGTGGAGGCATGCAGCCGGTTGTAAAGGCAGTAGTATCAGATGCGGCTGAAAACAGCACCTGTGACGGAAAAGTGGTACAGGTAAAGGCGGGAGAGCCGGTATCCTTCCATGCGGTTGTCACAGTTTTGCCGGAAGCCGGAAAGGTGACGAAGGCAGCCTGGGATTATGAGAAGACAAACGACTGGTCTGTCGAGGAAGAGCTGCATGAGAGGGAAGATGGAAGCGTGCTGGTGGAGAGTACCCATGTGTTTGCAAAGCCAGGTGTGTACTATCCGTGTATCAAAGTGCAGAGCAACCGGAACGGGGATCTGTCGGATATCTTTACACAGTGTAAGAACCTTGACCGTGTGAAGGTTGTGGTAGATGAGTGAAAAAATATGACACAGCGCAGAATGATCGCCTGTCTGCATAGCAGAAGGTAAAGCAGGGAAAATGATTTTGGCAGTCTGTAGGAAATAGCGAATGAAAATGTCGGATTTATGGGAGTAAATCCGGCATTTTTAGTATGCGGAGATAAGATTTTTCTTTATAATATAAAAAGAAAAGAAAATCCGCAGTTACATCGTATAGTAAAGTGGCAGTGGACAGATGGAAATACAAAAGACGGCAGAAGAGCAGAACAGGGAGGAATCATGGCAGAAAAAGAGCAACTTTATGAGCGGACACAGGCAGAATCGGACAAAAAAGGCAAAGCCTATGAGCGGCTGCACCAGTTTATGGGTATGGTCTACAGTGCCTGTAAGATGTCAATCTGGTGCTATAGCCTGTATGGGAAGCTTTACTATACATCCTCATCCAATGAAAAAGAGTTGGAAAGATTCTTAAAAGAGAGCGGCTGCCTTGCATATGCGCTGTCAGAGAAGCGGGATCGGAAAAAACCGATTTATCTGAGTGATTCCCTTGGAATGATGTGGACGGCAGATTATCTCATGACAGGGGAGAGCAAAGGGCTGGTGATCCTGCTTGGCCCGGTTTTTTCCAGTGAGTCCTCGTGGAAAGGGATTGAGGGTTCCTTAAGGAAAATGGAGTACTCCATTCAGGAGAGAAACCGTCTGCTGCAGGAGCTGTCGAAGCTGCCAATCCTGTCCCAGCAGATGATTGACCAGTATGCATCCATGCTTCATTATGCACTGACCGGGGAGATGCAGCTGACGGCAGTGTCGGAGTTCCAGCATTCTGCTGTTGGAAGCAGAGAGCATGATGGCAGGCAGATGGCGCAGGAAAAACAGACTGAATATGGGGAAGAGACAGCAGACGAAAAGAAACAGAAGGGCAGAAGCAGGATGTTAGAAGCGCGGATTCTGAAAGCAGTGAGGGAAGGAGAGATAGAGTTTGGTCTTGACCGGGTGATGGACGAGAACGGAGTAGAATATAAAAGCCTGATAAAGATTGATTACGGCGGGAAGGAAGCATTGCGAGATGAGAAGGATACGGTCCTTATTTTTACAGCGCTGTGTGCAAGGGCGGCGATCGAAGGCGGCTTGTCCGAGGTGATTGCAATGGAACTTGAGAAAGAGTATGTGAGGAAGGTGGAACAGACCAGGACAGTCACAGAGTTAATCCTGTTGAATCAGGCGATGCTCCACTCATTTATCGAAAAAGTGTATGATTGCAGAATCCAGTCAGGGATATCCAGGCCGATTCAGGAATGCTGTAATTATATTAACAGAAATTTATGTAATAATCTGAATCTGAAAGACATGGCAGAAGAGATTGGCTATACGGAATACTACCTCACAAGAAAGTTTGCAAAAGAGATGGGAATCTCCATGTCAGAATATATCAATACGAAGAAAACAGAGCTTGCAAAGATATGGCTGCTCACAACCGATAAGAGCATGCAGGAGATCAGCGATGAATTAGGCTACGGGACAAGAAGCTATTTCAGCCGCGTTTTTAAGGAAAAGACCGGGATATCTCCGGCAGCCTGCCGTGCGGGGGCAGAAATGCCGAAGCTCGGTTAAAGATTACAGTGCATCTGCCGGTATTTCGATGGGGAAATACCGGTTTCTTTCTGGAAGCAGGAGGCAAAGTAACTGCGGCTTCCGAACGAGAGCTCGTCGCTGATCTCCTGCATACCAAGTGTTGTCCCGGAGAGGAGGAGCTTTGCCTCCTCTATTTTCTTCTGACGGATATAGGTGTGAATCGTGCATCCCATGATTTCTTTGAATTTCCGGGAAAAATAATATTCCGAATAGCCGAGGCGCAGGGCAAGGTCAGAGATGCGGATTGGTTCTCTTACGTGGAGACTGATATAATCACAGACATTCCGGATCTGGCGGGAACCTTCGTCAGCCTCTTTTGTTTCGCGAACCCTTGTCACGTAATCATCAAGGAATTCACGGCTTAAGTTCGAAATATCCGCGTTTGTCCGGCAACTCTCAATGCGTCCGGCATAATAATCGTTCAGATTGTAGGCGACAGACGGGTTCAATCCACCTTCGATGCTGGCACGGCTGCAGAGTGTAAGGAGAACGAGAATATTGTTCTTGCCCGCCCGCAGAGGTTCCCCCATATCAGCTTTCATGCCGGAGCTTAGAGTCATGGATTTCGCAAGCGCCTTGATATAATCCGGGTGTCCCTCCCGGATCATGCCAAGGAAGGACTGCTCCGACATCCAGATGCCCGGATGGTCGTCGGCAGGGGAAGGAGAGCCATCTTGCGAGAGGTCTGTGTTCCCGGTAGAAGAAAAGCTGACCTGATCTGCAGAAATGTAAGTCCCGGTCAGTGTATAGTGAAACATCATAGCGTAGGAAAGCAGCGTGGAGGATGGCACGATCGGCACATACTCTAGCTGTTTCCACACATGCATTTTCAACTTGACAGAGAGCTGGTAGGAATCCAGCTTATTGCGGAGACGCAGATGAGAGCTGCTCCCGGTGAAGACCGGTCCGATCAGATAAATCCGCCGGAGGGAAGTGTCTGCAAAATCAAAAGCTGCGATCCACGTCAATCCCACTTCTGTATCAAGAATGATCGGATTATGGTTTCCACTGTGCAGATGGGACTGCATCAGAGAGGAAAAATCAAGAAGGGTGACAATGTCTGTATGCATCGCATAAGTGGGGGAATCTGTCTCAATCATCTGGAAATTTGGAGCATAGGTCCAGAGATTCAACGAGTGTTCGCAGCGGATCAGTTCCATTAAAAAAGTGATGCGTTCTGTCAGTTCCATAAGATTTCTCCTCTCAAAGTATCAGGAATCAGTGGGCAGCATTCCAAAACTCAAATGTAGGCTGTGGAGATGGTGTGCTTCCAGCCGTCACACACAATCTATATGCGTTTTCCAGGAGTTTTGCAATCTATCGTGTTATCTGTATTATAAAAAAAGAACCAAAATAGTATGAGAAAAAATTAGTGAAAATGTTTCAAAATTTGATAATATAAAAATTATAACATAAAAATTTAACAAAATCACTAAAAATTTAAAATGCGAGATGAAAAATACAGTTACAATGACAATATCAACAGGTACCGGTCAGAGAGAGCCGGAGACAGACTGCGGAAAGAGCAGCCTGAGAATACAGAGAAAGGTATGGGAGTGAAAATGTTTGGGAAGAAAAAAGAACAGACGATAGAGACAAACGGAGTTGTCTATCGCAGGGAAAAGACATGGAGGATCGCATTGTCCTGCTGCAGTTCGGGAATCGGAATGAGTTTTTATGTGCTGCTTGGGCTTGCAAGTTATGTTGCAAATCAGGGATATGGAATTGCAACAGCAGTTGTCGGACTGATTCTGACTGCAACAAGAATACTGGATGGAGTGACAGATCCACTGATCGCGATCATCATTGATAAAATGAACACCAGATTTGGAAAAATCCGTATTTTGATGGTACTTGGATGGGCGATCGAGGCGCTGGCAGTTTACATGATGTATTGCTGGGCGAGTGGGAAAGGACACGGAATCGTACTGTTTGTGACCTTGTACTGCGTCTATGTCATTGGTTACACACTCTGCAATGTGACCGCACAGATTATCGGACCGATCCAGACGAACGACCCGAAGCAGCGCCCGATGATCGGTGTGTGGAGTACGGCATACAACTATATGATCCCGATGATTTTAAATATTGTATTGACCGTTGTCCTGCTTCCACAATATGGCAATGTCTATTCCGTTGAGATGCTCGCAGCATCCTGCAAGGTCTGTCTTGCCGTATCGGCAGTCGGACTGATCCTCTGCTGTATCGGTGTGTCGAATATTGATAAACCGGAGAATTTTGTGGGTGTGAGCACGGCGAATAAGAATGAGCCGGTAAAAGTCCGGGATATGGTGGAACTTGTGAAGTCTAACCGCGCGTTACAGACTTTTATCGTGGCTGCAAGTTCAGATAAGATTGCGAGCCAGACTGCAAGCCAGGCGGTTGTGACGACGATGCTTTTTGGAATTATCATTGGAAATATGCAGCTTGGAACCATTTTAAGTGTGATCGGAATGCTTCCTTCCATTGTGTTTGCCTTTATCGGGGCAAAATATGCCGGAAAGCATGGCAATAAAGAGACGATGATTACCTGGACTTATGTGTGCATGACCGTAACAGCGGTACTGGTTGTACTATTTATTTTCATCGATCCGACACTGATCGCAACCGCAGTTCCGATGATGATCGTATATGTGGTATTAACCCTTCTGTTAAACGGTGCAAAGATGTGCGTTACGATGTCAGACAGCGCGATGATGGCAGATATTATCGACTATGAATTAGAGCGCAGCGGCAAGTTTATCCCGGCAGCAGTTACTGGAACTTACAGTTTCATCGATAAGCTGGTATCTTCCTTCAGTGCGGCGATCGCTACCGGATTGGTGGCATTGATCGGTTATACAGAGCGGATGCCGCAGCCTTCGGATCCGTCCACACCGGCAATTTTCTGGATGACTATGAGCTTATACTTCGGGCTTCCACTGATCGGCTGGGTGTGCACACTCTGCGCAATGAGACACTGTCCGCTTTCCAAAGAGAAGATGGAAGAAGTGCAGAAGAGTATTCAGAACAAGAAGCAGCAGGAAGTAGAAAAAGTAGTAGAAGAATACAAGTAACTATTTTTTACAAAATAACAAACAGAATAACGAAAAAATGAATGCCAAAAACAGAAAATACAGGTAAAATAAAGTATTATAATTTGGCAGAACCGCAGATGGGGAATGGCTGGAAAAACAGGAGGGAAAAGAGAGCATGAGACAGACCGTTTTACTGGATAGAAACTGGACATTTTACAAAAATCCGGACAGCGCTAAGGGAGTGGAAGTAACACTGCCGCATACCTGGAATGCCGTAGACGGACAGGACGGCGGCAATGATTATTACAGAGGAACCTGTAAATATGTGAAAACGTTCCAAAAACCGGAAGTGGAAGAAGGCGGAAAAGCCTATCTGGAATTCGACGGTGCAGCGATGACCGCAGACGTGAGTGTGAACGGCAGAAAGCTTGCACACCATGAGGGAGGTTATTCCCGTTTCCGCGTCGATATCACAGAAGTGCTTGAAGACGAAAATACACTGGAAGTCTGGGTGAACAATGCGGACAACCAGATCGTATACCCACAGAAAGCAGACTTTACGTTTTATGGCGGACTGTACCGCATGGTGCGTCTTGTCACAGTATCGGACAGCCATTTTGACATGGACTATGCAGGCGGGGACGGCATCAAAGTAACACCTCAGGTGACGATCCTTGACGCAGAGGAGAAGAAGGCAGAGGCAGACATTACAGTGGAAGTATGGGTATCCGGTGATGCGGAGGAAGTTCGTGTCACCGTGGATGGTATGACCGAGAAAGCGGCTGTGACAGACGGCTATGCGAAGGCAGAATTTGCACTCAGACAGGTTCATCTGTGGGATGGAACAGTTGATCCATATCTGTATACCGCAAAGGCAGTGATCGAGGGAAAAGATGCAGTGGAGACCACATTCGGATGCAGAACTTTCCGGATGGATCCGCAGAAAGGATTTTTCCTAAACGGCAGGTCTTATCCGCTTCACGGTGTGAGCAGGCATCAGGACCGCGCGGGCGCAGGAAATGCACTGAATGTGTCCATGCATGAGGAGGATATGGAGTTCATCAAAGAGATCGGAGCAAACACGATCCGTCTGGCACATTATCAGCACGCGCAGGAATTCTACGACCTGTGTGACAGAAACGGTATGGTCGTATGGGCGGAGATCCCATATATTACGATGCATATGACAAAAGGAAATGCCAACACACAGAGCCAGATGGAAGAGTTAGTCGTACAGAACTACAATCATCCATCTATTGTCTGCTGGGGACTTTCCAATGAGATCACAGCCGCAAGTGCCGTGGACGAAGACCTGATAGAGAACCACAGAAAGTTAAATGACCTGTGCCACAGATTAGATGCGACAAGACCGACTACGATGGCAGATGTCTTTATGTTAGAGACTGACAGCCCATTACTTGAGATCCCTGATATTAACAGCTACAACCTGTATTTTGGCTGGTATTTAGGAGAGCTTGAGCAGAATGACAGCTTCTTCGACGAGTACCATGCGACATATCCGGATCGTGTGATCGGACTTTCCGAGTACGGTGCAGATGCGAACCCGGCATACCACAGCGCAAAGCCGGAGCGCGGTGATTACACCGAGGAATACCAGTGTGTTTATCATGAACATATGTTAAAAATGTTTGCAGAGCGTCCATATCTGTGGGCAACCCACGTATGGAACATGTTTGACTTCGCTGCGGATGGCAGGGACGAGGGCGGCAAGCATGGCGAGAACCAGAAAGGTCTTGTGACTATGGACCGTAAGATCAGAAAAGATGCTTTTTATCTGTACAAGGCATACTGGAGTGACAGACCATTCGTCCATCTGTGCGGAAGCAGATATGCAGACCGTGCCGAGGATGTGACAGAGATAAAAGTATACACAAACCAGTCACAGGTGACATTGTATGTGGACGGTACTATGGCAGAGACCAAAGAGGGCGCGCATGTCTTCACATTCAAGGTGCCAATTAACGGAACACACGAGATCAAAGCTGTTTCCGGGGAGCTGACCGACACGATCACAGTGAAGAAAGTGGCAGAGCCGAACCCGGAATATATTTTCAATAAAAAGGGCGATGTGGTGAACTGGTTCGACAAGGAAGAACTGAAAGAGGGATATTATTCCATTTCCGATACACTTGGAGAGCTGTCGCAGAACGAGATGGCAAATGCGATCGTGCAGCGCCTGATGGCGCAGGCATCCGCAAGCCGTGGGGATGTGGCAGAGAGCGTAAAGGGCAATGCCGGATTACAGAAAATGATGGCACGGATGACGCTTGTGAGCATGTTAAAGCAGGCAGGGGATGCTGTGAGTGAGGAACAGATCAAAGCATTAAACGATGCACTTCAGAAGATCCCGAAAAATCAGGCATAGCAAGAAAATAAAATAAAGAAAACCAAGCAGGCAGGCCGCAAAAGTGACCTGCCTGTATAAATAAGGATGGAGGCAGAAGATGACAAAAGCGATACAGCAGATCATGCTTGGAACGGTAATGAGAAATGAGGCAGAGGCAGCAGAGACATTAAAGAGGGTGAAAGCGGCAGGCTATGATGCAATCGAATTGAACGGTTTTATGATAAAGCCGACCTCTTTTCTTGTCCGCACACTCACGAAGGCAGCCGGAATGCCGGTCGGAAAGGGAGGAAACTTCGACTGGAACGAGCTTGTGAAGGGAGCACATCTCGCCGTGACAAGTGTCCACGAGGATCTTGGGACAATCAAAAGGGAACTGGATACCGTGATTGCGGAGGCAAAACGATTCGGGGCAAAATATGTGGTAGTGACAGGCATGTACCGCTTTGATTACCGGGACATGGAAGCTGTAACGGGACTGTGCCGGGATCTAGATGCCTCCGGGAAAGTGTTAAAAGAAGCAGGAATCGAACTTTTATACCATAACCACAACTGTGAATTCCTGAAAGTCGAAGCCGGGAAAACTGCCTATGACCTGATCCTGCAGGAGACAGATCCATCCTGTGTGAACTTCGAATTTGATTCTTACTGGCCGACAGAGGCAGGTGTGTGTGCGCTTGATCTGATGAAAAAGCTTGACACACGTATGAAGCTCTACCACATCAACGACCGCGGAACACGCCTTACAAAACCAGCTATGACACCGATCTTAAAATCAGACAGCATGGAGCTTGGCTATGGGAATATGGATCTCGTATCTCTGGTGGAGCAGGCGAAGAAAGTAAACGTGGATGCTGTGATTTTAGAGAGCCACAGAAACTGGGCAGAGAAGTCCCCGTTAAAATCGATGGAGCTTTCCGCGGAATTTATGAACCGGTATGTGCAGTAGATAATTGCGAAACTCAAATTTACGCTGTGAAAGATTGTGCACAATCCTCTATACGTTTTCTATGAGTTTCGCAATTATCTACTACAGGAACAGACAGAAAGGTGAAATAGAAAATGGAGAAGAACAAAATTGCGGCGATTAACTGCAAAACAGAATATATGGTAAACCCGGTCGGAATTGACAGCCGGACACAGCTGCTTCAGTGGCAGTGCACGGGATGTGTAAAGCAGAGCGCTTACCAGATTATGCTGTACCGGAATGGAAAATTACTGTCCGATACCGGAAAAGTACTTTCAGACAGTATGCAATATCTGGTACAGGAGCAGCTTCACTCAAGAGACCGCGTGAAGTGGAAGATCCGCCTGTGGGATGAAAACGACATGGAAGGGGAGTGGAGTCCGCTCTTTTCCTATGAGATGGGACTGCTTGAGATGTCTGACTGGAAGGCAGAGTGGATCGACCCGGAACAGGAACTGTTCGGAGAAGGAGACGGACACTGCAGCGATGAGATGAACCGTCTGGCGCTGGAAGCGTGGAATGGCAGGAAGCATAAAAAGAAAGAGAGATTCCTGCCGCATCAGCCGGCAAGCTATATCCGGAAATCATTCGAAGCTGTTAGTGGGAAGATATCGAGGCTTTACGTGAGTGCCTACGGCATGTATGAGGTTTTTCTGAACGGGCAGAGAGTTGGAACAGATGTCCTGACGCCGGGCAGCAGTAACTATGCGTATGAGGTGAACTATCAGGTTTACGATGTGACCGCACTTTTACAGGATGGGGCGAATGAGATCGAGATCGTGCTCGGAGACGGCTGGTATCGGAGTACCTCCGGTGTAGATGGAGACCGGGCAATTTATGGCACACGCCTTGCTGTGTTCGCGCAGCTGGAGACAGATGGAATAGTAGTTGTGAAGACGGATGAAAGCTGGGAGGCGAGCCAGGACGGACCACTGGCGCAGAATGACATGCAGCAGGGCGAAATCTACGATGCCCGAAGGGAAGAGAGATACCGGGAGAAAAAAGAACAGTGGCACAAAGTCAGGGCAGCAGCTCCTGGCACGGAAAAGCTGACCGCAGGCAACACAGTTCCAATTAGAGAACAGGAAAGCTTTGCAGGGAAACTGCTCCGGACACCGGCAGGAGAGACGGTTCTCGACTTCGGACAGAATCTTGCCGGATATGTGGAGTTTGAGTTAGAGGCAAAGGAGGGACAGACCATTACCCTGCTTCACGGGGAGACACTCGATCAGAATGGGAACTTCACGATGGAGAACTTCCAGGACCGCGGAAGACATAAGGAGAACGGAACGTACCAGATGATCTGCTATACGTGCAAAGACGGAAAAAATCGTTATAAGCCGCGGTTTACGATCATGGGCTTCCGTTATGTGAAAGTGATCACGGAGATACCGTTAGAGCATGCCTGCTTTACCGCCCATGCAGTCTATTCCGACATGAAGCAGACCGCAGCATTTACATGCAGCAATCCACTGGTCAACCAACTGGTAAAAAATGCCGTCTGGAGTCAGAAGGGTAACTTCTGTGGCATCCCGACCGACTGCCCGACAAGGGAACGCGCCGGATGGACGGGCGATGCGGGTCTCTTTGTGGATACCGGGCTGACACTGATGGATTGTTATCCGGTTTACCGCTATTTCCTTGCGCAGTGCAGATACGGACAGTATCCGGATGGAAGGCTTGCCAATATCGCACCACCGAACAACCGGCCGGGCTTTATCAGCAAAATGCTCTCCGCCTCTGTCGGCTGGGGCGATGCGTGTATCCTGATCCCGTATGCGATGTATCAGCAGTATGGAGATACAAGGATTCTGGAAGAAAACTACGATATGATGAAAAAATGGTATGGTTTTCTGGAAAAGACAGCGCGCAAAAAGAGCCTGAAGCATCTGTTCCGAAAAGGAAAATACCGTGCCTACACCATGGAAAGCGGCATGAACTACGGCGAGTGGTGTGAACCTGGAAGCAATCCCAGGGAGAGTATGCGAAGTGGCAACTACGATGTGTCAACTGCCTACTATGCGTATTCCGGAAAAATGTTAGCGGAAATCGCGGAAGTTCTTGGAAGGAAAGAGGATGCAAAGCGCTATGCCCAAATTGCAGACTGCGCCGGAAAAGCTTATCTGGAAGCTTTCACAGAGAACGGAAAAATCAATTCCGAAAGGCAGTGCCAGTATGTCCGCCCAGTGCAGTTTGGACTGTTATCCGGGGAAGAGAAACAGGCAGCAGTGGCAGATCTTGACGCACTTGTTAAGGCGTGTGGCAATCATCTGAATACGGGATTTTTGACCACACCGCATCTGTGTGAAGTCCTTGCAGACAACGGATATGTGGAGACTGCCTATAATGTTTTATTGCAGGAAGAGGCACCGGGCTGGCTCTACGAAGTGAGAAAGGGTGCTACAACTGTCTGGGAAACCTGGGACGGCATCAACGAAGCCGGTGTGCCGAAGGATTCACTCAACCATTATTCCTACGGTGCCATCGCAGGCTGGCTCATCGAGGGTGTGGCAGGTATCCGCTATACAGAGAAAAAAATCGAGATACGCCCGACCATATCCGGACAGCTCGCGCATGCAAGGGCAGAGTACAATTCGCCGAAAGGAAAAATCATAAGCGCATGGAAGTGGGAAGGGGAGAAAGTAGCAGTTTCCATCACCATCCCGTG
>CAKRFH010000076.1:0-14715 GCA_934320555.1 uncultured Roseburia sp. | reverse complement strand
TTATTTCTATGAGAACCGGAGAGGGGAGACGGAATTTGAAACACTCCGCGAGGAGACTGAGACGGCGGCGGAAGCAGTACAGACAGAAGCTATAGAAGAAACAGGGGAGACGGAAGAGACAACGGAGGAAACCGTATACTGCGATCTGGTCTATGATTTTAATGAACTGCAGACGCAAAATGAAGACATATACGCATGGATTGTGGTGCCGGGGACAATGATCGACTATCCGGTGCTGCAAAGCGAGACAGATAATTATTATCTGGATTATAATCTAGACCACAGCAAGGGGTATCCGGGCTGTATTTACACGAATAAATGCAATGCAAAAGATTTTTCTGACTATAATACGGTTCTGTACGGGCACAACATGCGCAAGGGAACGATGTTCGGAAGCCTGCACCGCTACGAGGACAGGGAATTTTTTGACACCTATCAGGAAATTTTTGTCTACACACCGGACAGAAGGCTGACTTATGAAGTGAAGGAGATCGTGAAGTTTTCGGATGTCTATATCCCGGCGCAGTATCCGGTGGAGGAAAAAGAGGGGCGGGATGCGTTCCTTGAAGCGACATTAGCTTATACGGATGATCCGGTCTCGTATTTCAGGGACGACGTGGAAGTTTCAGAGGAAGATAAGCTGATCACCCTGTCGACCTGCGTGAGTGGGGAGAGGCACAGACGCTACCTGCTGATCGGTGTGCTGAAAGAGGAAGCATATTATCGCTAAGGTTGCGAAGAGAGGGACTTTGTGGTAACTTATTGTTACGGCCCACGCGGATGCGAAGAACATGCAAAGAGATGGAAGGTGTTTAGAACAGGAGAATGTGGGAGCAGAAGGAATAGAAAGTCTGCGCAGGATGTGAAAGATCCGGCAAACAGCGGGCTTTGGGAAAGGCATGGTTTCAGACATTTTGAGAAGAAAGAGAAGCGGACTGAATTTTGGAAGACGGAAAAAGAAAGTAAATATGGGCATTGTGAAGGAAGTAGCGGGATGGATTTTTGAGATTGTAGTTACGATTCTGATCGCATTCACCTGTGTCTATTTTGCAGGACTCCGGACGAGCGTGGTAGGGCAGTCGATGGAGGGAACGCTAAGCAGCGGCGATGAGATTTTGGTGAACCGCTTCCTTTATAAGGTGACAGATCCGAAGCCGAACGATCTGGTTGTTTTTCTGCCGAATGGCAACGAAAAATCGCACTATTATGTGAAGCGTGTGATCGCAGTTCCGGGAGATACGGTGCTGATCAAAAACGGTGCCGTGTATGTCAACGGAGAGCTGTTCCAGGAGGAAGCCGAAGTGGCATCCATCGAGGAGGCAGGACTTGCTGCGGAGGAGATCACGCTCGGCGATGATGAATACTTTGTGTTGGGCGACAATCGCAATAACAGTGAGGACAGCCGTTATGCCAATATCGGAAATGTGAAGAAAGAATATATGATCGGGAAAGCGTGGTTTCGGATTGCGCCTCTCGGAAAATTTGGATTTTTATAGGCAATTGCGAAACTCCCAGAAAACGTATATTGGATTGTGTACAATAACCAAAGGCATAAGAAGACACTGGGGAGCGGCCGGTCCTTAGCGACCGTATTTTGGTCGCTTAGTACCGCTGCCAGCGACACGTAGCGAGAGCGTGTCTTCGTTGCATTTGGTTATTGTGCACAATCTTCACAGTGTAAATTGGAGTTTCGCAATTGTCTATTGGATTTTTATAAAGAAAGGTGAGAAAAATATGCAATTTCAGTGGTACCCGGGGCATATGACGAAGGCAAAGCGTCAGATGCAGGAGGATATAAAATTAATCGATCTCGTCATCGAGCTTGTGGATGCGAGAATCCCGCTCAGCAGCCGGAATCCGGATATTGACGAGCTTGGAAAAAATAAGGCGAGACTGATTATCATGAACAAATCAGACCTGTCAGATGAGGAACAGAACAAAGAATGGGCGTCTTTTTTTAAGGCAAAGGGCTATTATGTAGTAGGGCTTGATGCGCGCACGAAAACGGGCATGAAGACAGTGACAAACGTAGTAATGGAAGCCTGTAAGGAGAAAATCGAGCGTGACAGAAGGCGTGGTATTGTGAACCGTCCGGTGCGTGCGATGGTAGTCGGCATTCCGAATGTTGGAAAATCGACGTTCATCAATTCCTATGCGGGAAAAGCATGCGCGAAAACCGGCAACAAACCGGGTGTCACCAAGGGAAAACAGTGGATCCGCCTAAATAAAAATCTGGAGCTTTTGGATACACCGGGAATTCTCTGGCCGAAATTTGAGGATCAGATGGTAGGACTTCGTCTGGCACTGATCGGAGCCATCAAGGATGAAATTTTAAATATCGATGAGCTCTCGCTGGAGCTGATCAAAGTTCTGACAAAGGATTATGCAGGTATTTTAAAAGAACGTTACAGTGTGGATGAGTCTGAGGCACCGGTGAAGATCTTAGAGCAGATCGCAGAGAACCGGAAATGTATTTCAAAAGGAAACGAGTTGGATTACAGCAAGGCAGCAGCACTTCTGATCGATGAGTTCCGAAGCGGGAAGCTTGGAAAGATTACGTTAGAGCGCCCGTAGGTGACATTTGACAGGACGGCGTAGGAACAGCTGAAGCATATTTCTGGAATTAAGGGAAATAGGGCAGGCTTCAGAGAATAGCATTAGAAGAAGGCAGGAATACAACATGACAGAAAAGAAAATCGGAGAGATCAGAGAAGAATTAAGGGCAGCCAGTGACAGGGAACTGCCTTCTTTTATTGAAACATACAAAGCCGATGAGAGAGGCGGCGTGGTAAAGCTGGTGGAGCAGGCAGGAAAACGTTTAGAGAAGCTGGAAGCAGAGCGTGCAAGAATCGAAAACCTGAAAAAGTATGAAAAAGAGTATGCAGAGTACGGCTATATCTGCGGCATTGATGAGGTCGGCCGAGGACCGTTAGCGGGACCTGTTGTGGCGGGGGCAGTCATATTGCCGAAAGACTGCGATATTTTATATATCAACGATTCCAAAAAACTGACCGCGGCGAAAAGGGAAGAGCTTTACGATATCATTATGGAGAAGGCAGTTGCAGTCGGAATCGGAATGGCAAGCCCGGCAAGGATCGATGAGATCAACATTTTACAGGCGACTTATGAGGCGATGCGGGAAGCCATCAGCAAATTAAGTGTAAAGCCGGATCTGCTGTTAAACGATGCGGTCACGATCCCGGGTGTGGATATCCGCCAGGTGCCGATCATCAAAGGGGATGCGAAGAGCATTTCCATTGGGGCAGCGAGCATTGTTGCCAAGGTGACAAGGGATCGTATGATGGCCGAGTATGATAAAATCATGCCGGAGTACGGCTTTGCCTCCAATAAAGGCTATGGATCTGCGGAACATATCGCGGCATTGAAGAAAGTCGGACCATCGCCAATTCACAGAGCAAGTTTTATAAAAAATTTTGTCGGATGATGGCACGGTTTTTAAATGCTTTGTACTGTGGATTGTGGATCATTTCATGAATTTACGCGGTGGCGTACCGCCATATAGTAAGTGTCAGGCCATTGCACGTATGGCAGAGGAAAAAGTTACATGAAAAGTGCATAATAACAGTTATGGAACAGGGGAGCAAGCTTGGTCAATAAAAGAGAAATCGGTAAATCCTATGAAAAGCGTGCCGGAGCATATCTGGAACAGCATGGATATAAGGTGATAGAATATAACTTCCGGAGCAGGCAGGGAGAGATTGACATTATTGCAAAAGATGGGGAATATCTCGTCTTTGTGGAGGTAAAATACCGCGCGGACAGCCACGCCGGAAATCCATTTGAGGCGGTGAACCGGTTGAAGCAGAGAACAATCTCAAAAGTGGCATCCTACTATTGCCTGACACACGGGTATGGTATGGATACACCGTGCAGATTTGATGTGGTTGCAGTTTTGGGAGAGAAGATAGAACTTATACAGAATGCATTTGAATATCAAATGTAATATCGGTATGCAAATGAGTGGATAATAGTTTTACCGTGACTGGAGAGGTACCAATAGATAACTGTAAAGTGTGTTTTCACCGCGTGGTAAAATTCACAGCAGGAAATAGAAAGAAGAAAGCGTAAGAAAGAGGTGGGAAGTCCATGGAATGGGTCAGAAAAAACAGCACAACTGAAAATACGATTGTAGAGCAGGAACACCGCATTTCCCCGGAACTCACAGTCCCACTGTTGCATGTTCCATTACTTGAGAGTACAGGTATCGTAATAGAAGGCTTCTCCACAAGGGCAGGCGGTGTGAGCAAAGGCATCTTTTCTACGATGAATTTAAGCTTCACCAGAGGAGACGAGCGGGAAGCCGTGGAGGAAAACTACCGCAGAATTGCAAAGGCACTCGGCGTCGATTACGACAGATTCGTGTTTTCTGATCAGACGCACACCACCAATGTCTTGCAGGTCACGGAGAAAGATGCCGGAAACGGCATTACAAGGGAGCGGGAATATCCGGACATTGACGGTCTGATCACAAATGTACCGGGATTGATGCTGACGACTTTCTATGCGGACTGCGTGCCGCTTTATTTTGTGGATCCGGTGCACCGGGCAATTGGGCTGTCCCATTCCGGCTGGCGTGGAACGGTAAACCGGATGGGTCAGGTGACGATAGAACGCATGCGGGAAGCGTACGGGACAGATCCGGCAGACCTTATCTGTGCGATCGGTCCATCCATTTGTCAGGACTGTTATGAAGTGAGTGAGGATGTCACAGAACAGTTTGCCGCAGCATTCCCGGGACATGAGGCAGAGCTTTTTTACCGGAAGGAAAACGGCAAATATCAGCTGAACCTCTGGAGAGCCAATGAGATCGTGCTTACAGAAGCTGGTGTGAAACCGGAGCACCTTGCAGTTACGGACATCTGCACCTGCTGCAATCCTGAAAATCTCTTTTCCCATCGTGCGAGCCATGGAAAGAGAGGGAATCTGGCAGCGTTTTTATGTCTGGTGTGACGTCAATTCAGTTATTCTAATTCGGAAAGGAAGGAACAGAAAAATGAGTAAAAAATATGTAGACTATATTGTAGAAGAGACAAAGAAGATTTTATCGATCGACAGCCCGTCCGGCTACACGAAAGAAGTAGCGGATTATGTGATGGGAGAGTACCGAAAGCTCGGCTATGAGCCGAAGCTTACCGTAAAAGGCGGTGTTCTCGTCGCACTTGGTGGAAAAGAGAAGGAGAATGCCGTACTCTTAGAGGCACACATTGATACCTTAGGAGCCATGGTGGCAGAGATTAAGCCGAACGGCCGCCTGCGTGTGACTCCGGTCGGCGGCATGAATGCAAACAACGGCGAGGCAGAGAACTGCCGTGTCATCACCAGATTTTCCGGAAAATATGATGGAACCTTACAGCTTGCAAATGCGTCTGTCCATGTAAATAAAGATTACAGTGACACAAAACGTGGTTTCGATACGACAGAAGTGGTGCTCGATGAAAAAGTAAAGTCCAAAGAGGATGTCGAGAAGCTCGGCATTATGACAGGCGATTTCGTCTGCTTCGACCCAAGGACAACCGTGACAGCATCCGGCTACATCAAGAGCCGTTTCTTAGATGACAAATTAAGTGTCGGAATTCTGCTTGGCTATGCAAAATATTTAAAAGAGGAAAATGTGACACCGGAGCGCGCTATCTACCAGCATATCACGGTGTATGAGGAAGTCGGACACGGCGGTGCAGCATCTATCCCGGAGGGCGTGACGGAAGTGATCTCTGTGGATATGGGCTGTGTCGGTGACGGGCTTGCGTGCGATGAAACACAGGTATCCATCTGTGCGAAGGACAGCCATGGCCCTTACAACTATGATGTGGTGAGTGGCCTGATCCAGGCTGCAAAGGAGCATGACATTGATTTCGCAGTAGATGTGTATCCATATTATGGCTCTGATGCGGACGTGGCACTGACCGCAGGCTACGATGTGCGCCACGGACTGATCGGTTCCGGTGTGTATGCATCCCACGGCTATGAGAGAAGCCACGTGGACGGCGTGAAAAATACGTTTGAGCTTATCAAAGCATACTTAGGATAAGGGGTTAAAAGAATTTTAAGAAAATCCCAAAAGTATCTTCCTTGAATTGCCAGATTTCCCATGCTATCATAGCTGTATGAAATGAAATAGTACAGTTAGTACAGTTGGGAGGTCTGGCAATTTGATTCAGCTAAATTACAGGGACGCAAAGCCCATTTACGAACAAATTAAAGATGGCATGCGCAAACTTGTCATTTCGAATGCAATTTTGGCGGATGAGAAGCTGCCGTCCGTGAGGGAGATGGCGGCGAAGCTCGCAATCAATCCGAATACGATCCAGAAGGCGTACCGGGAGTTAGAAGCGGAAGGATATCTGTACACCATAGCGGGAAAGGGAACTTTTGCGGCGAGGCAGGAAGGCATTTATGAGGTGCGCAATGAGGAGCTGTTAGAGGAATTTGACGAGATTGTAGAGGAACTGCTGTTTTTATCAGTGAACAAGGAGAATCTTACAAAACGGATTGAACAGCTTGCAGAGGGAGGGAGAAGAGATGATTCAGGTTCATGAATTGAGAAAGCAGTTTGACCATTTCAAAGCGTTAGACGGTGTCAATATGCATGTCGGGCGTGGGGAGATTTACGGGCTTGTGGGACCGAACGGCGCCGGAAAATCAACCCTGTTACGGCATCTGACAGGTGTGTACCGCCCGGACGGTGGGGAAGTCTTAATTGACGGTGAGAATGTCTACGAAAATAAGAAGATCAAGGAGAAAATCGCCTATATCCCGGACGAACTGTTTTATTTTATGCAGGCAGACACGATGGAAATGAAGCGGTTCTATGAGGGCATCTATCCGGAATTTGACAGCAAGCTGTTTTACCGGATGCAGGAATTTTTCCCGACGATTGATGTAAAGCGCAATATCCGAAGATTATCGAAAGGTATGCAGAAGCAGGTGGCGTTCTGGCTGGCGATCTGCTGCAAGCCGGAGCTGATGATCTTAGATGAGCCGGTGGATGGACTAGATCCGGTCATGAGAAGACAGGTGTGGAGCATCCTGATGTCTGAGGTGGCAGAGAGGAAGATGACAGTCTTAGTATCCTCCCACAATTTAAGGGAGCTAGAAGATACCTGTGACCATGTGGGGATCATGCATCACGGAAAGATTATGATCGAGCGGTCCTTAAGTGACTTGCAGGGTAATATTTCCAAGATCCAGGTGGCATGTGAGAGCGGCGTGCCGAAGCTTCCGGACAGCTTTGAGGTGCTGCATATGGCGAACACGGGGCGCGTATACACGCTGATCGTAAAAGGGGATCCGAAGGAGGCGGAGCGGGCACTGGTTGCAGACAGACCTACGCTTGTAGATGTGCTTCCGCTGACGCTGGAAGAGATTTTTATTTATGAAATGGGAGGGGCAGATTATGAAGTCAAAGATATCCTGTTTTAATAAAACGATTTTTAAGAAAAATGTCACGCATTTCTGGCCAATCTGGCTGGTGTATATGGGATATCTGGTCTTTGCGCTGCCGGTGAACCTGTGGTTAAATATGGCAAATTATAACCGGTGGGATGTTTATACACAGACGCAGAGACAGCTTATGGCGCTTTCAGATACACTGGGGGCAGTGATGAATCCGCTGCCGACCTTTATTTTTGCCGGGGTTTCCATTATGGCGGTTTTTTCCTATCTGTATTCTGCGAGAAATGCGAATATGATCCATGCACTGCCGGTGGACAGGCTGGAACTGTTTGTGACAAATTTCTCATCGGCAGCGGCTTTTATGATCATTCCGCAGACGTTTATGTTTGTCATTACCGTATTTGTGTGTATTGCAGCAAGGGTGACTTATATCCAGTATGTCCTGTACTGGTATGGGACGACAGTCGGAATCACTTTTTTTGCCCTCGCACAGGGCGCAGCAGTGGCGATGCTGACCGGACAAATCGCGGCATTCCCATTTTATTATGCCGTTGCCAACTTCCTTTATGTGGGAGTGGGAAGTCTGGCAGGCACGCTGGTCAATACACTGTGCTTTGGCGTGAATGAAAGCTGGGAGCCGAAGCAATCCGGCATTCTCTCGCCAATGTATTATCTGAAGCAGTCAGTCGGTGTGGAGCAGATTACGGACAAAGATTATATGGTCACCAGCATTCAGTTAAAAGGAATGCAGACCGTCCTGATCTATGTGGGAATCGGCGTGGTGCTGCTTGTCGTGGCCTACGAGATCTATAAGAGACGGCAGATCGAGACAGCAGGGGACCTGATCTGTATTTCCTTTATCAAACCGGTGTTCCGCTGGGGAATTGCGGTCGGACTTGGAATGGAGTTTGGTGTCGCCCTTACAGATACCATACGTTACCGGATGCCGGGAAACCAGATGCCGTTTACACTTCTGATGGTCTGCGTGCTTCTGATGGAGATCCTCTGTTTCTTTGTGGCACAGATGCTGCTTAAGAAGAGCTTCCGTGTCCTGCAGAAAAAACGTGTGGCAGAGTGTGCGGCGGTGCTTGGCATATCGGCAGCATTTTTGATTGCACTGGAGATGGATCTGTTCGGAATCGAAAGTTACATTCCGGCGCTTTCGGAGATTCAGTCTGTTTCCGTCAATATGGATTATCCAATCCAGTTTGAGGGAGAAGACGCGCAGACGGCAATGCAGTTACAGCAGGAGATTCTGTCACAGAAAGACGAATTTCTTGCGAGCGATGAAGTGTTCTATGTGAGCTTTACCTATAATCGGAAGGATGGAAGCAAAGTATATCGGAGCTATCCGGTTCCGGTTTCCGCAGAATATATCGGGAAGGCGGATTCCACAGCCAGAAAGATTCTTGCACTTGAGGAAGAACCGGACCGTATCAGGCAGTATTTATTTGGAAAAGATTACGAAAACAATGAATATTATGCCGGCAGTATCGGCTTTACCTTAAACGGAAGAGACGAAAGCTATCATTTTACAAGGGAAGAACTCGAGGAGATTGTTGCGGCAGTCCGGGCAGATATTGATGACGGAGCGCTTGCAAAGTATCAGCTCATGTCGATGTGGAATTATGAGGATACGGAGGACGGAACGGATCCTGAGAATGAAAAGTATTACAATAATCTGATCATTTCCTATTACAATCCGGACGGGGTCAAAGAGATTAGCACGGACTATTACACGGAGAGTGTCAACACGTTCGGAGGTCTCTTCGGAGGAAGCTATACGAGCCGGATGGTGGAAAATGGGCAGGATTATTATCCTTATGAAAAAAACGGGACAGCCTGCATCGAATTTGGCAGTGACTGTACGCATCTGCTTGAGACAATAAACCGGCTTGGCATTACAACTGAGAACCGCAGGCTAATGACAGAAGAGGAATATAATGAGCAGTACTCACAACAGTGAAGATGGCTGTTTATGAGAACTGACAGACTGGAAAGAAGATGGAATAAAAAGATTGTTATTCCATCTTTTTTATTGTAAACTGATACTGTTATGGAATAGAACGGAAAGGTAAAAGATTTATGAATAAAAATAAAAACCAGCATATCATCAGCAAAGTGGAACCGGGAAGCATTGCCGATGAGCTGGAATTAGAACCGGGAGATATCCTCTTAAGCATCAACGGCAAAGAGATTGAGGATGTTTTCGACTATCACTATCTCATTCACGATGAGTACCTCACGGCTGTGTTTTTGAAGGCAGACGGGGAAGAGTGGGAGCTTGAGATCGAGAAGGATTATGATGATGACCTCGGCATTGAATTTGAAAACGGACTGATGGATGATTACAAATCGTGCCATAATAAGTGTATCTTCTGCTTTATCGACCAGATGCCGAAGGGGATGCGTGATACGCTGTATTTTAAAGATGATGATTCAAGACTTTCTTTTTTACAGGGGAATTATGTGACGCTGACGAACATGAAGGATAAGGATCTTGACCGGATTATCCAGTATAAGCTTGCCCCGATCAATATTTCGGTGCAGACGACGAACCCAAAACTTCGCTGCATGATGCTGCACAACCGTTTTGCAGGGGATGCGCTTAAGAAGATCGACAGGCTGTACGAGGGCGGTATCGAGATGAATGGACAGATCGTACTGTGCCGGGGGATTAACGACGGGGAGGAATTAGAGCGTTCCATCCGTGACCTGACGAAGTATCTTCCCTATATGGAGAGTGTTTCTGTCGTTCCGGTCGGACTGTCGAAGTACCGGGATGGATTATTCCCGTTAGAGCCTTTCACGAAGGAGGATGCGCGGGCAGTGCTCACAACCATCCACAAGTGGCAGGAGATCTGTATGAAGAGTCATGGGACGCATTTCATCCATGCGAGTGATGAGTGGTACCTGCTCGCAGAGTGGCCGCTCCCGGAGGCGGACAATTATGACGGATATATCCAGCTCGAGAACGGAGTCGGCATGATCAGGCTTTTGATGGATGAATTTGAGGAAGCCATGAGGCAGCTCACGGAGGAAGAGGCGGACGGGGAGACCGATGAGGCACTGCTTCCGGACCGGACCAGGGTACACCGGCTTTCACTTGCGACGGGGCTTCTGGCAGCACCGTTCTTAAAGCAGCTTTCCGAAAAATGCCACGAAGCATATCCGAACTATGAGATTACAGTATACCCGATCGTCAATGAGTTTTTCGGGGAGCGCATCACAGTCTCCGGTCTTATCACCGGGCAGGACTTAGAGAAGCAGCTAAAGGGCAGGGACTTAGGAGAGAAGCTCTTACTTCCGTGCAATATGCTAAGGAGTGGAGAAGAAGTCTTTTTAGATGACATGACTTTAACGGAACTGAAAGAATCTTTACAAGTGCCGATAGATATTGTAAAATCAAGCGGTCAGGATTTGCTTGACGCGATGTTGTTTTAGATAAGAAGAAAAGGAGTAAATAGATGAGTAAACCAGTAGTAGCCATTGTAGGACGTCCAAATGTCGGAAAGTCTACACTGTTTAACGTACTTGCAGGAGAGCGTATCTCGATTGTAAAGGACACACCGGGCGTGACCAGAGACAGAATCTATGCAGAAGTGTCCTGGCTCGACCACAATTTCACGATGATTGATACCGGCGGTATTGAGCCGGACAGCAAGGATATTATTCTTTCCCAGATGAGGGAACAGGCGGAGATCGCGATCGCAACTGCAGATGTGATTATTTTCCTGACAGATGTCAGACAGGGACTTCAGGATTCCGATGCGAAGGTGGCAGATATGCTGCGCCGTTCCGGAAAGCCGGTGGTACTTGTTGTAAATAAAGTGGACAGCTTCGAAAAATATATGGCGGATGTCTATGAGTTTTATAACTTGGGAATCGGCGATCCGTTCCCGGTATCCGCAGCGTCCATGTTAGGGCTTGGCGATATGTTAGATGAAGTGGTGAAGCACTTCCCGGAGTACAGCAAGGACGAGGCCGAGGATGAGAGACCGAAGATCGCAATCATTGGAAAACCGAATGTTGGAAAATCATCCTTGATCAACAAGCTTGCACAGGAAGACCGTGTGATCGTATCAGATATTGCAGGTACGACGCGTGATGCGATCGACACGGATATTAAGTACAACGGCAAAGAATATGTGTTCATCGATACAGCAGGACTCAGACGTAAGAATAAGATCAAGGAAGAGATCGAGCGCTACAGTATTATCCGTGCGGTGACGGCGGTGGAGCGTGCCGATGTCTGTATCATTGTGATTGACGCGACAGAGGGTGTGACCGAGCAGGATGCCAAGATTGCAGGAATCGCGCATGACAGAGGCAAGGGAATCATTATCGCAGTGAACAAATGGGATGCGATCGAGAAGGATGACAAGACCATTTACCGCCATACCGAGAAGATCCGCGATATTTTAAGCTTTATGCCGTATGCGGAAATTATTTTTATCTCTGCAAAATCCGGACAGCGTCTGAATAAGATTTTTGAGACGATCGATGTCGTCATTGAGAATAACAGCATGCGTGTGGCAACCGGTGTTTTAAATGAGATCGTGACGGAAGCTGTTGCCATGCAGCAGCCACCTTCTGATAAGGGTAAGAGATTAAGAATCTACTATACCACCCAGGTATCGGTAAAACCGCCTACGTTTGTCATCTTTGTGAATGACAAGGAGCTGATGCACTTCTCCTACACGCGTTATCTGGAGAACCGGATCCGTGAGACGTTCGGATTCAAGGGAACGGCTCTGCGGTTTATTATCAGAGAGAGGAAGGAAAATGAGAAATGATCGCAGCAAGGATCATCGCAGTAGCGGTCGGCTATGTGTGTGGACTGTTTGAGACCGGCTATCTGATCGGAAAAAAGAAAGGCGTAGATATCCGCACGAAAGGAAGCGGCAATTCCGGAGCCACGAACACCCTCCGGACATTCGGATGGAAGGCGGGACTTATCACCTGCCTTGGGGATGTACTTAAGACGGTTGCAGCAGTACTGATCATTAAGGCTGTTTTCGGAAAGACATATCCGGATGAGATACTTCTGTTGGAGCTTTACGCCGGATTTGGCGCAGTGCTCGGACACAATTTTCCATTTTACCTGAAGTTCAAGGGAGGAAAAGGGGTTGCCTGCACCGGAGGCATGGTACTTGCCGTATTTCCAATCGTGGCACCGGTCAGCCTTGGACTTTTTATTGCAACGGCTGCAGTGACGAAGTATGTATCGCTTGGATCTATTCTTGGACTGATCAGTGTGTTCATCCAGGTGGTGCTTTACGGTCAGCTTGGCATCATTGCAGTTCCGGCAGCCGTGCGCACAGAGTTTTACATACTGACTGCATGTTTCACCGTGCTGGGCATCTGGCAGCACCGCGCGAATATCGGGCGTCTTATGAATGGTACGGAGAATAAGTTCGGATCAAAAAAGAAATAAATGGGAATCGAGGAAAGAAAAATGGCAAATGTTGCAGTGATCGGAGCAGGAAGCTGGGGAATCGCCCTGTCAAAGGTATTGCATACCAATGGAAATCAGGTGACGGTGTGGTCCATCGTGGAGGATGAGATCGCAATGCTCCGGGAAAAGCATGAACATTTACAGAAGCTTCCGGGTGTAAAGCTTCCGGAGGATATGACGTTTACAACGGATCTGAAAGCCGCAGTGGAGAGCGGGGAATACCTGATTCTGGCAGTTCCTTCTGTTTTCACCAGAAGCACCGCAAAGAGCATGGCACCTTTCGTGAAGAATGGCCAGGTGGTCGTGTGTGTGGCGAAGGGGATTGAGGAAGCCACGTTAATGACACTGTCCGATATCGTGGAGCAGGAGATCCCACAGGCAGAGGTTGCCGTGATGTGCGGACCGAGCCATGCGGAGGAAGTGGGAATCGGACTTCCAACAACGGTAGTAGCCGGTGCGAAGAAACGGAAAGTGGCAGAGGGCATCCAGGATATTTTCATGAACAGTGTTTTCCGTGTGTATACAAGCCCGGATGTGCTTGGCATGGAATTAGGCGGTTCCTTGAAGAATGTCATTGCTCTGGCAGCTGGAATGGCAGATGGTCTCGGATACGGGGACAATACAAAGGCAGCTCTTATCACACGGGGAATGTTTGAGATGTCGAAGCTTGCCATGACCATGGGGGCGAAGGCAGAGACGTTGAACGGTCTCACCGGGATCGGAGATCTGATCGTAACCTGTGAGAGCAGGCACAGCCGTAACCGCAAGGCGGGTATGCTGATCGGACAGGGCTATACGATGCAGCAGGCGATGGATGAGGTAAAGATGGTTGTGGAAGGGGTGTACTCCGCGAAAGCAGCGATCGCGCTTGCAAAGAAGTATGGCGTTGAAATGCCGATCATCGAGGAAGTGAACCGTGTCCTTTTCGAGGATAAGCCGGCAAAAGAAGCGGTAAATGAGCTGATGTTACGGGATAAAAAGATGGAACACAGCAACCTCGGCTGGGAAGAATAGGAAAACAGACGGCAGGATGTGAGAAAATGCCGCAGGAATGGAGAAAAAAGATGAAGATCCGTGTGAAAAAATTAGATGAGCATGCCATACTTCCGACAAGAGGCAGTGTGGATGCAGCAGGTTATGACCTTTATGTAAAGACGACGGAGGACACTGTGATCCCGCCGCATGAGACAGTCATGATTGGAACCGGGCTTGCCATGGAGATCCCGCAGGGATACTTTGGCGCAATCTTTGCGCGGAGCGGTCTCGCATGCAAGAGCGGGCTTCGCCCGGCAAATTGTGTCGGCGTGGTGGATTCCGATTACCGCGGCGAATTTATCATCGCTGTGCACAATGATACCGATACAGAGCGCGTAGTAGCGGGCGGGGAGCGTGTGGCACAGATGGTTGTCATGCCATATCTGTCTGTGGAGTTCGATGAAGTGGACGAGTTAGATGAGACCGAGCGCGGCGAGGGCGGTTTTGGTTCTACGGGAAGATTGTGATTCGTCAGACTGACGGAAAAGGAAGAGGATTTTGGACAACTTGCCCAAGCCTTTTAGAAACAGCCAAAAACACTGTGACATTCCACAAGAAACAGGGAAATTCTTTGTGGAGGTAACATATGGTGTTTTTGGCTGTTTTTTTGTATAGTAAATATAACGAAAAACGAACACAATATCAGGAGGTATTAGACCAATGGCAAGTTTATCATTAAAGAACATTTGTAAAGTATATCCTAACGGTTTTGAAGCTGTTAAGGATTTCAATCTTGAAGTAGAAGATCAGGAGTTCATCATCTTCGTAGGACCATCCGGATGTGGTAAATCTACTACACTTCGTATGAT
>CAKRFH010000075.1:0-15237 GCA_934320555.1 uncultured Roseburia sp. | reverse complement strand
GTGATATCCTTGGTCGTGAACTGATAGAAATCTTTAATGTCCGGATTCAGGGTGAATTTCGGTGCCGGATGCTGCTCACGGGCGATCAGTTCGCGGATGATCGGGACGTGGCGGTCATAGATGTGGGCATCGGCAATGACATGGACGAGCTCACCGACCTGCATGCCACAGACCTGTGCTAACATATGCATAAGCACTGCGTACTGGCAGACGTTCCAGTTGTTGGCGGCAAGGACGTCCTGGGAACGCTGGTTTAAGATCGCGTTTAAGGTCAGCTTCTCATCACCGGCTTTATGGGTGACGTTGAAGGTCATGCTGTAGGCACACGGATAGAGGTTCATCTCGTGGAGATCCTGATGAACGTAGATGTTGGTCATGATGCGGCGGCTGAACGGATTATTTTTCAGGTCATAAATCACGCGGTCTACCTGATCCATCATACCTTCCTTATACTGATGCTTCACGCCAAGCTGATAGCCGTAGGCTTTTCCGATGGATCCGTCCGCGTCTGCCCACTCATCCCAGACGGTGCTGTTCAGGTCATGGATGTTGTTGGATTTTCTCTGCCAGATCCAGAGCATCTCCTCTGTACAGGTCTTGATGGCGGTCTTTCTTA
Organism: uncultured Roseburia sp.; assembly: GCA_934320555.1. Taxonomy (GTDB): domain Bacteria; phylum Bacillota; class Clostridia; order Lachnospirales; family Lachnospiraceae; genus Roseburia. The sequence continues at coordinate 14,621 of CAKRFH010000075.1, read as the reverse complement.
AAGTGATCGCCGGAAATTCTTTTGACAAATCATAACGGTTTACCACACCGAATTTCTTGATCGTGTAGGCGCTTGTCCCATCCTCCCAGTGCGGGCGGACTTTCTCTCCCTCGGTGCTGGTTCCGTTTTCCAAAATATCTTTGCACATATCCACAAAGATTTTATCTGCAAGGCTCATGGTTCGTTTCCTTTCTCTCTGTGCGGCTACGCCGCGTTCTTCGGTTTATTGTAACTAATTTTCGTAAAAAGTGCAAGAACAGGGCGCATGGATTTTTTCCATGCGTCCTGTTCTGTCTGAAAACCTTTTCACCGACCATTTTATCCGGATGGATAACATCACCTATTCCGCAAACAGCTTCTGCTTCCTTGCGATCATCTCATCAACCTTCTCCATGTAAAGCTTCACATCCTTCACATTGTCGCAGCGGTCAATTCTGCCATCCCCGTACACACGCTTTGTGACCGTTCCGGCTCCGCACGCCACGATAGTCTGTTTCTCTTCCATGATGAGAATATTATAGATCCCTGCCTTGCCCGGGCTTGCATAACCGACGTTTTCGAGATTGCCTGCCATACTCTTCTGGCGGTACAGATAATAGGGCTCTAAGCCCATCTCCTTCGCATACTCTGCGGTAAGGTTCATATGCTCCGTCGTATTGACCATTTTGTAATCCTTATAGTCCTCTTTGAACATATTCAGCCTTGCAGCACGCTTTAAGGCAAGGGAATGAACCGTCAGGTTGTCCGGTCTGAGCGCCTTAATCTGCTCTAACGTACACTTCACGTCGTCTAGCGTCTCCTCCGGCAGTCCCATGATCAGATCCATATTGATGTCGTCGAAGCCGATCTCCCTCGCAAGCTTGAAGCTTTCCACAGTCTGTGCCACTGTGTGTCTGCGTCCGATGATTTTCAAGGTCTCATCCTTCATCGTCTGCGGATTGATGGAGATTCGGGTGATATCCCATTTCTTTAACGTCTCTAACTTTTCCCGTGTGATGCTGTCCGGTCTTCCGGCTTCCACGGTGAATTCCTTACAGTCTGACAGATCAAAGCTGCAGCGGATTTTGCGGATCAGGCGGTCTAACTGATATGGCTCTAAAGTAGTCGGCGTGCCCCCTCCGATATAGATAGAGTTCAGGTGTTTTTTGCCGAATTTTACTGCCACATAGTCAAGCTCCCTCTCCACGGCATCCAGATATGCATCCACTTTTGCGCGCCATGTCACTAACGGGAAGGAGGTAAACGAACAGTACAGGCAGGTTGTCGGGCAGAATGGGATTCCGATATAGAGGCTGTAGCCGTTCTCATAGTCAATCTGTTTTAAAATATCGAGCTCGCGCTCTGCGATCTCGATGGAGAGTTCGATCTTCTCGTCCGACGCAAAATAAGTGTCCTTCATATAAGACCGGATCGTCTCTTTAGACTGTCCCTCCTCGAGAAGCTTCATCGGGATTTTCGTCGGGCGGATTCCGGTTAATGTTCCCCATGGAAGCTCTTTGCCTGTCATGCCGGATAAGATCTGATACAGTCCCTGTTTCAACTGATTCTTTGCCTCTTTCCGTTCTGTAAAATCAACCTCGATAAACGCCTGTCCCGCCGGTTCCTCCCCGCCGTTCTTCTTCCATTCTACCGCGATCCCGGCTTCCCTGTAATCCATCTTAAACATCCAGGATGCCGGCTCGTCATAGTGCTTTTCCTCCGCCGTCACACTGACATTCTCCTCCGGGAAGAATGCCTTGATCAGGGAATGGATATCATATTCAAATTCCGGTTTGTTTAATTTTACTATTATCATTTTCCTGTCTCTTTTCTTATAAATACGGATTGTATTTTCGCTCTGTCCCGATCGTCGTCATATCACCGTGTCCGGTATATACTGCTGTCTCATCCGGAAGCGGCATGAGCTTCGTACGGATTCCGTTCACAAGGTCTGACATACTTCCCTTCGGGAAGTCTGTTCTTCCAACGGATGTCTGAAATAAGGTATCCCCGCTGAATACGACGTTCTGGTAAGGGAAATAGTAACAGCATCCGCCCGCCGTATGTCCCGGTGTAAAAAGCACGCGGATATGGAATCCTGCCAGATCAAGCTCCTGCTCATCTTTCAAAAAGCAGTCCGCATGGTAAATCAGGGAAGAACCCTGCCAGCCACTTAAGTTTAACTGCGGATTTTCGAGTGTCTCCTTCTCTTTTTCAAATGCATAAACCTTCACTCCGAGAAGCTCTGACAGTTCCCCCGCGCCCGTGGCGTGGTCAAAGTGCCCGTGCGTCAGAAGAATGGCTGCCGGCTTTAGCCCCTCCTCTTTTACCTTCGCTGCAAGCTGTCTGGCACTTGCGCCCGGATCGATCACGATCACTTCATCTGTATCTTCGTTGACTGCAAAATAGCAGTTCGTCTGCACTGGTCCTACTACATAAGTCTCTATTCTAAGTGGTGCCATATTCCTTATCCTTTCTTCCATCCGTGAAAAAACCACCGCATGCGGATGCATTAGCCGGTGGTTCTTTCTATGTCAATGACGCTGTCAATCTGACGCAGCTTGTCGATCAGGCTGGTCAGCTCTGCTTTTCCTCTCGTTGCAAATGAGATCTCGATCGTCGCGATGCCCTGCTTGCTCGTCTTGGAATGAATCGCATTAATATCAATCTCACGCTCGGTAAAAATTCTTGTAATATCAACCAGAAGTCCGGTTCGGTTGTTGCTGAACACCTTGATCTCTGCGAGATACAGTCCGGCATTCCCGGATTCTTCATCGTGCTGCCACTCTGCATCGATCAGACGTTCCCGCTCCATATCAGACAAGTTGATGATATTGATACAGTCCGTGCGGTGGATGGATACGCCACGGCCTCTTGTCACGAAGCCAACGATCTCGTCTCCCGGAACCGGGCTGCAGCATTTGGAAAAATGAACTGCTACATCGTAAAGTCCCTTGACGATAATGCCGCTCTTCGACTTCTTCTCCGGAATCTTTTCCTTATTCTCAGAGGAAATATTCTGTAAGACTTCCTCGTCCGTGATCCGTGCGATATGGTCCTTCTTGTATTCCTCATACATCCGGTTTACAATCTGACCCTCTTTTAACCCGCCATGCCCAACTGTTGCAAGACAGGAATTCCAGTCATGGAACCCGTATTTACGGAGGATCTTATTCTGGTATTCCGGCTTATTGATGTCTGCAAGGTTGATCCCCTTCGACTTACAGCAGGCTGCGATCAGCTCTTTTCCGCGGATGATATTCTCTTCCTTGAGCTCGCTCCTGAACCACTGGTTAATCTTGTTCTTCGCCTGGGTACTCTTGACAATATTCAGCCAGTCACGGCTTGGTCCCTTGGAATTCTGCGATGTCAGTACCTCAATCCGGTCTCCGTTCTGGATCACATAGTCGATCGGGACAAGCTTGCCATTCACCTTCGCCCCTACCATCTTATTGCCGACCGCAGAGTGGATGCTGTATGCAAAGTCAATCGGGGTAGAGCCGTTCGGCAGGTTCTTCACATCACCGGTCGGGGTGAAACAGAATACCGTATCGGAAAAGAGATCCAGGTCGCTCTTTAACAGGCTCATGAACTCCTTGTTATCAGACATGTCCCGCTGCCACTCTAAGATCTGTCTTAACCAGCTTAACTTCTCCTCCTCGGAAACGGTCATTGGTGCCGCAACACCGCCGTTGTTGCTCGCCTCCTTATATTTCCAGTGAGCTGCAATACCGTATTCTGCGGTACGGTGCATCTCATAGGTACGGATCTGGATCTCAAACGGCTGGCCGGTCGGTCCGATCAGTGTCGTGTGCAGGGACTGATACATGTTCGGCTTCGGCATCGCAATATAATCCTTGAAACGTCCCGGGATCGGTTTGTACATCTCATGGATCACACCGAGTGCTGCGTAGCAGTCCTTCACAGAATCCACAATAATACGGATTGCAAACAGATCATAAATCTGGTCTAACGTCTTATCCTGGTTCTTCATCTTCTTATAAATACTGAAGAAATGCTTCGCCCTTCCCTCAATCTGTGCCGGGATTCCGGCTGCACGGATATGCTGCTTCACTTCTTCCACAAGGCTCTGCACATAGTCATCCCGCACGCTCTTACGCTGTGCGATCTGACGAACCAGGTCATAGTAGGCTTCCGGTTCCAAATACTTTAAGGAAAGGTCATCGAGCTCGATCTTGATCTTGGAAATACCAAGCCTCTGTGCGATCGGCGCATAGATGTCCATCGTCTCCCTTGCCTTCTCCTTCTGCTTCTCCGGCGTCATATACTTTAACGTGCGCATATTGTGCAGACGGTCTGCAAGCTTAATTAAGATAACACGGATGTCCTTCGCCATCGCAAGAAACATCTTTCTCAAGTTCTCAGCCTGTACTTCAACCTTATCCGCATCGTAGGACAGCTGTCCTAACTTCGTAACACCGTCCACTAACAATGCCACTTCCGCGCCGAATTCTTCCTTGATCTGCTCATCCGTCATGACGGTATCTTCCACCACGTCATGTAAAAGTCCCGCAACGATCGTCTCCTTGTCAAGCTCTAACTCTGCAAGAATGATCGCCACACACAGCGGATGGATAATATAAGGCTCCCCGGACTTGCGCACCTGCCCGTTGTGGGCATTGTTCGCAATGCGGTATGCCTTCTCGATCTGGGAAATGTCTGTCGATGGATGGTACTTTCTGACACTCGCGATCAGCTCTTCATATAATTTTTCCGGACTCTCAAACTCCTTCATGGGCTTGATGCTGTTGTCCTCTTCTTTTACAATCTTCTCTAATTCTTCCGATGAAAGCTCTGCCATGTATCTCACCTGTTTCTTCCATGCTTTTGTGTATAATATATGATATTATATGGGATTTTCCAACAAAAATCAATGTTTACCGGCAATTGATAATTTTTTCACACAGTTTGGTTCCTGCTGCCTGCATGTCATGACCTGTCACATGGATAGATTTTCCCGGAAAAAAAGAAACACTTTCTCTTCTTTCCGCTCCTCTTTCAGAGAAAAACCAAGCTTCTTCGCAAGCCGGATGGAAGCCGTATTTCCTTCCCGGATCCTGCAGAAAAGCTCCTCTGCGCCGCACTCCTCTTCCAGATACCGGATCACTGCCCTGCACACCTCATATCCATACCCCTGCCTCTGGAAAGACGGGCGGATCACATAGCCAAGCTCTAATAAAGCCTCCCCAGTCTTAGGATCCTCATGCAGTTCTGCACCGGCTCTTCCGATCAGTGTACCGCTCTTTTTTTCAAAGACAAGCCACATTCCGTATCCGTAAAACTGATACTGGTGTTCGATATATGCCCGCTGAAACGCGAGTTCCTCCCCGGGTGGATGCAGTCCCTCCATGTAATCGGTTATCCCGGGCTCTGCATACAGCTGTAAAAGTTCCGGCACATCTTCTAAGGAAAGTTCCCGTATCAGACAGCGCTCTGTCTCTGCTATCTGCCATGGAATCCCATGCTTTCTTTCATATACCCGCTGCAAAAAAAGGGCATCCACTTCCTCGAAGCCCTCCACCACCATGTCGGCGTGTAAAAACTTTGGACATTCCGGTGACTGGTATGCAATGGCCGCAACCCCTTTTTCACTGGCAAGGCTTAAAAGCTTCTGGCTTGTGGAAAGGAAGATGATCCCATTCTCTATAGAAGGAACTCCTCTCAGTCGAACGTCTGCCTCTTCCTCCGTCAATTGGCACAGCCCAATTGTGGAAAACTGCCCTGCCTCTGCCAGCCTTTTTACCAACTGCACTTCCTCCCCGGGAAGATCTGCGATCAAGATCTCTGACAATCCCATCACACGCCCTCCCCGTCAAATTCCGGGATAAAGCTCTCCTTAGCAGTCTCCCCGTCCTGGATAAACCCGTTTTCAATGCCAAGCGTATCTGCATAGAAAAGTAATGCCTCGTACTCTGCCTCCGTCACCTTGCGGTTTAACTCCGGGTACGCCTTCAGATGCGGCAGCGGTGTAAACTGGTTCATAATGCTGATGTAGATCGTATCGCCATAAGTTTCATGCAAATATTTCAGGACGTCCTTCGAATCCCGCAGATGTCCCGGCAGCATCAGATGCCGCACGATCGTCCCACGCCGCATCAGGCTCTCGCCAGGCTCCCCGGCAAACTCTGCCGCACCTGTCTGCCTGACCATCTCTGCAATGGCTTTCGCCGCCACTTCCGGGTAATCTGGCGCATGGGAATACTTTTCACTTAACCGGCTGCTTCTGTATTTGTAGTCCGGCAGATAGATATCCACATAGCCGTCTAACATCCGGATTGTCTCCACATTCTCATAGCTGCTCGTATTGTATACAATCGGAAGATGCAGCCCATTTTGCCTTGCAAGATCTAATGCCTCCGTGATCTGCCGCACAAAGTGCCCCGGGGTGACCAGATTGATGTTATTGGCACCTTTTTCCTGTAATTCCAGAAAAATCTCGGACAGCCTGCCGATAGAAATCTCTTTTCCTGCCGTCCCGTTGGCGATATTCTGGTTCTGGCAAAATACACAGTGCAGTGCACAGCCGGAAAAAAAGACCGCACCGGATCCCTCTTTTCCCGAAATACACGGCTCCTCCCAGTAATGAAGCGCTGCCCTGGCAACTTTTAACCGGTCTGTCTGTCCGCAGACCCCTTTCTGTCCGATTTTCCTGTCAACTCCACATGCACGTGGACATAAAAAACATTTCACTGCTAACTCCCTCTTGATAATCTCACTGTTTTCCGCTATGATATATCAGCGGAACGAAACACTTCTATTATAACAGAAGTGTTTCTGATTGACCAAGATTTTTGTTACTGAATATGAAGGAGATACTTATGAGTCAGAAAAATGTAATGGTCGCCCAGTCAGGTGGACCAACTGTTGCGATTAATGCAAGCCTTGCCGGAGTGATTGAGGGCGTACAGGCATCCCATGCTTACGATACTGTCTATGGTTCCATCAACGGAATCCTCGGTATTTTAAATGATCACTTTCTCAATTTATCCGAAATTATGCAGGAAAACCCGGACTATCTCGAGCGTCTGAAAACAACCCCTGCCATGTATTTAGGCTCCTGCCGCTACAAGCTGCCGGATTACCTCGATGATGATTCTCCTTATGTCTATATTTTCAAACAGTTTGAGACTTACCAGATCGGCGCATTCTTCTATATCGGTGGAAATGATTCCATGGATACGGTCTTAAAGCTTTCCGAGTATGGCAAACGCATCGGAAGTGATGTCCGTATCATCGGTATTCCAAAGACGATTGACAACGACCTGTGCGAGACCGACCACACACCGGGCTTTGGCTCCGCTGCCAAGTACATTGCATCCTCTGTGTTAGAGATTGCGCATGATACTTTTATTTATGCGGTCAAGAGTGTGACGATCGTGGAAATTATGGGACGCGATGCCGGCTGGCTGACAGCTGCCTCCGCACTCGCAAGAAATGAATATAACACGGCACCTCATCTGATTTATCTTCCTGAGGTACCTTTCGACAAGGACGACTTCCTTCTCGATGTAAAACGGGCGTTATTCGAGCGCGACAATGTCATTATCGCCGTTTCCGAAGGCATCCGCGATATTTCCGGCAATTATATCAGCGCTTCCGAGCAGTCCGTCGACACGTTCGGACACAGCCAGTTAAGCGGTGCCGGAAAGACGTTAGAGTTCCTGATCAAGGAAAAGTTAGGCGTGAAGGTCCGCTCCATCGAAGTGAATGTGTTACAGCGCTGTGCTGCACACCTTGCATCTGCCACAGACCTTATGGAATCCGCCGCGCTTGGACGCAGAGCAGTCTCCCTCTCTGAGGAAGGCGTCACCGGCTCAATGGTTACCATCAACCGTGTTTCTAACGATCCTTACACCGTAGAGTACGGCTGTGCCGAGATCCGCAGCATTGCCAACGAGGCGAAATCTGTTCCTCGCGAGTGGATCAACGATGCCGGAAATAATGTGACGCAGGAAATGATTGAGTACCTGACACCGTTGATTCAGGGAGAATCACAGGTGGCTTACTCCAATGGAGTACCGCTTTATATGAATGTGGGACATCTTACCAGACGGTCGTAAGTTTTCACTGTAGATGGCTCGGAAGAAAGCGGGTGCCCCTTCCCAAAATTCTCATTGTGCAGGACATTCCGATGAGCCCAGGACAGGATTTTGTGTCAGCAAAGGCTTCCACAAAACCTTGGTCTCATCTCCATTGCCCAGAGAGAATTGGGGGAAGGGGCACCCGCTTTCTTCCTATCTCTACCTTTACAAAAAAAGAATGCACAGAATTTTATTTTTCTGCACATTCTCTCTTTTTCCGTTTTTATTGTTTTTTTTGCTGGTCCGGTCTTAAGCTTTCTTCGCCAGGTCTTTCACAACCTCACCCGCAATGATTAACCCGGCTACGGACGGCACGAATGCCACACTGCCCGGAATGTCGCGGCGCTCGGTACATTTGTGCTCCGCTCCCGGAGGGCAGATGCAGTTCGTCCGGCAGCTGATCGACATATCCTCGATTGGTCTTGTCGGCTTCTCCTCGGAATAGACAACCTTTAACTTTTTCACACCACGCTTTTTCAGCTCACGGCGCATGACTTTCGCCAGCGGGCATACTTTCGTCTTATAGATATCTGCCACCTGGAACATGCTGGCATCTAATTTGTTTCCGGCTCCCATACTGCTGATGATTGGAACGCTGCATGCCTGTGCCTTCATGACGAGCTCAATTTTTGCAGTCACTGTGTCCACAGCATCCACGATATAATCGTACTCCTCGAATGGGAATTCATCCGCATTTTCCGGCAGGAAGAAGCATTTGTGGATCCGCACATCCGCTTTCGGGTTGATCTCTAAGATGCGGTCACGCATGACCTCTGCCTTATACTGCCCTACCGTCTTTCTTGTGGCGATGATCTGCCTGTTTAAATTTGTTAAGCATACTTTGTCATCATCGATCAGGTCAAAAGCCCCGACACCGCTGCGCACTAACGCCTCACATACATATCCGCCGACGCCGCCGACACCAAACACCGCAACACGGGACTTTTCCAGGCGCTCCATCGCCTCTTTTCCGAGTAATAATTCGGTTCTTGAAAACTGGTTTAACATACTGACTCCTTTTATCTCTTACCATCTACTTTATATAACTCATCACATCAAAAATACTGTTCACGCCGACTAACCGGATTCCTGTCACCTGCGGCATCGCCACACGGCATACCTCCGGGAGGATGCACACCTCAAAGCCGAGCTTCTTCGCCTCCTGCACGCGCTGTTCTGCCATGTTGACCGCACGCACCTCGCCGCTTAAGCCGACCTCACCGAAGCAGATTGTCTTCTCATCTACCGGTTTGTCCTTATAGCTCGAAATTAATGCCAGCACGATACCAAGGTCCATTGCCGGTTCGTTCATCTTAATCCCACCCGCAATATTAACATACGCATCGCAGTCTGCAAGCTTTAGCCCAAGCCTTTTTTCCAGCACTGCCATTAACAGGTTCACACGATTAAAATCCGTCCCGGCAGCCGTCCGCCGCGGAATTCCGAAGTTACTGTGACACACTAACGCCTGTACCTCAACGAGGATCGGTCTTGTCCCCTCCATCGAGCAGGCAACCACAGATCCTGATGCTCCGACCGGTTTGCCGCTCAGCATATATTCTGACGGATTCTCCACCTCATTAAGACCGCTCTGGCGCATCTCAAACACACCGATTTCATTCGTGGAACCGAAACGGTTCTTCACCCCTCTTAAGATCCGGTATGCCGCATGCCTGTCGCCCTCAAAATACAGCACAGTATCTACCATATGCTCTAACACTCTCGGTCCTGCCACCACACCTTCCTTCGTCACATGTCCGACGATAAAAATCGAGATGCCTTTTCCCTTTGCGATCTGCATCAGCACACCCGTGGATTCGCGCACCTGTGACACGCTTCCCGGCGCTGAGGAAACGGCTTCGTTAAACATCGTCTGAATCGAGTCGATCACGACAATCTGTGGCTTCTCCCGGTCGATCACCGCCTGGATCGTATCAAGATTCGTCTCGCAGAGCAGCTTTAAACTGTCACCGAAGGTTCCGATCCGTTCCGCACGGATCTTAATCTGCTGTAAGGACTCCTCCCCGGAGATATAGAGCACCTTTATTTTTTCATCGGAAAGGTTCTTGCACACCTGCAAGAGCAGGGTGGATTTGCCGATTCCGGGATCTCCGCCGACAAGCACCATAGAGCCCTTCACGATTCCACCGCCAAGTACGCGGTCTAGCTCCTTCATTCCTGTGGATACCCGCTTCTCGGAAGTCAGTTCGATCTCAGAGAGCGGCAGGACTTTTGCTTCTATCGCACTGCCCTTCTGCTTTGCAAGCGTTCCCGCACTCTTTTTGTCCACCACTTCTTCTACAAATGTATTCCATTCTCTGCATCCCGGACACTGTCCCATCCATTTCGAGGACTCATACCCACAGGACTGGCAGAAAAAGATACTGGTTTTTCCTTTTGCCATATGCTCCTTCCTTCTGACAGAACACAGGAAGGGGCTGCCTTATCTGACAGCCCCTTTCCACTTATTCCTGACAATAGAATGTTCGCGGAGCGTGCATTCTATTGTTCCATCACAACATCCTAACTACACAATACTAACACTTTCTGACGTCCACTTCTACCGGCTTATCCCCAAGCTCCACGCTCACGGTCAGCTTGCCGCCAAGATTCGTCTTCATCTTTCCTGCGCTCACACCGTCAACGGAGATCTCATACTCGGTCTCTTCCTCTAACTCGAGAGTCACCTGTGCATCTTCTGGTCCTTCTACGGAAAATGTGATTCCTGTATCCGCTGCATTCAGATGATAGGCTGTGGTACCCGGTACTGACTCATAGACAAACATGCCATTACGCTCTAACTTCGTAATGTCTTTATAAGTTTTTACCTTATAAAGGTCTCCCTGATGTTCAAAATTGTCAAGCTTTGCCTTCGCATCTAAGGTATAATCTCCAAAACTGATAGTTCCATCTGCCTCTGAACGAATTAATTCACTAATAACGCCCATCTCTTCCTCCTGTGACAGTCTTTTCGATCTGTCGATGTTCTTTTTTGCTGCCGCGGCATATACCGTACCGGCAGTTCTTCTCTGGTTGGGCTTCCCCTTCCATTTACTGTGCACCTATTATAGCATGAACCCGGTATCTATTACCAGTGCTTTCCATGCATTTTAAGCAAATTTTTATTTTTCCTCAAATATGATCTGGTTCTTCTTGAGTGTCACGACAACCTGACTGCCTTTCTTCACCTTTCCGTCTAAGATCTCCTCCGCAAGCCGGTCTTCGATCTCATTCTGAATCTTTCTGCGCAGCGGTCTTGCCCCGTACTTCGGCTCGTAGGCTTTCTCTACGATATAATTCTTCACACTGTCGCGTACTGTGAGTGTCATGCCCATCTGCGTCTTGCAGCGGTTCGTCAGATCTTTTAACATCAGCGTGACGATCTGCTTCATATCGTTTTTGTTCAGGGAGCGGAAGACGATCGTCTCATCGATTCGGTTTAAGAACTCCGGCTTGAAAATTCTCCGGACTTCCTCCATCACACTGCCCTTCATGCGCTCATAGTTTAACTTCTCATCATCCACCGATGCAAAACCGAGCTTCTTCGGCTCCACGATGGACTGTGCACCGGCATTCGAGGTCATAATGATGATCGTATTCTTAAAGTCCACTTTCCGTCCCTGTGAATCTGTGATATGACCGTCATCTAACACCTGAAGCAGGATATTGAACACATCCGGGTGTGCCTTCTCGATCTCATCAAATAAGATGACCGAATATGGATTTCTCCGGACTTTTTCGCTGAGCTGTCCGCCATCCTCATGTCCGACATATCCTGGAGGGGAACCGATCATCTTCGATACACTGTGCTTCTCCATGTACTCTGACATATCGACGCGGATCATCGCCTGCTCGTTTCCAAAGACTGCTTCCGCCAGCGCTTTGGAAATTTCTGTTTTTCCGACTCCTGTCGGTCCTAAAAACAGGAAGGAACCGATCGGTCTCCTCGGATCTTTTAACCCGACTCTTCCTCTCCGGACTGCCTTTGCCACTGCGGTCACTGCTTCTTCCTGACCGATCACGCGCTTGTGCAGGGTGGCTTCTAACTTCTTTAAACGGGCTGCCTCCCCCTCTGCTAACTTCTTCACTGGAATCTTCGTCCAGCCGGAGACAACATCTGCCACTTCCTCTTCCCCTACGGTAAGATTCTTTCTGCGGATCTCACGTTTGGCTTTCGCCGTGAGCTTCTCCTCCTGCTGTTTTAAAGCTTCCTTTTCTTCCCGGTACTGTCTTGCCAGCGTAAGATCGCCCTCACTTAAGGCATCTTCAAACTGTAATTCTTTCTCTTCGACCTGCTGCTTTAACTTTGCAAGCTCCTCTGAGTGATTTGCCATTCCAAACCTTACCTTCGCGGATGCCTCATCCATCAGGTCGATCGCTTTATCCGGCAGGAACCGGTCGTTAATATAACGCGCGGAGAGTTTTACGGCTGCCTCCACCGCCTCATCCGTGATCGTCACATGGTGGTGCTGTTCATATTTACTTCTAAGTCCTTTTAAAATCTCGATGCTCTGCTCCTCGGTCGGCTCTTCCACCGTTACCGGCTGGAATCTCCGCTCTAAGGCAGCATCTTTCTCTACATATTTCCGGTACTCTGTGATCGTGGTCGCTCCCATGATCTGGATCTCACCGCGGGCTAACGCCGGTTTTAAAATGTTGGACGCATCAATTGCCCCCTCCGCACCGCCTGCACCGATAATCGTATGCAGCTCATCGATAAACAGCAGGATATTGCCTGCTATCGTCACTTCCTGAATGATCTTCTTGATCCGCTCCTCGAATTCGCCGCGGTACTTCGATCCTGCGACAATCCCGGAGAGGTCTAAGGACACCACTCTTTTTCCGAGCACAGAGTCCGGCACAAGACCACTCACGATCCGCTGTGCAATGCCTTCCACGATCGCTGTCTTGCCGACACCCGGCTCCCCGATCAGGCATGGATTGTTCTTCGTCCTTCTGCTTAAGATCTGGATCACACGTCCGATCTCTGCCTCCCTTCCGATCACCGGATCAAGGCTTCCTTCTCTCGCAAGCGCTGTCAGGTCTCTCGAATACTGATCTAATGTCTGGGTTCCGCTGCCACTCTTTCTTCTGCCGCGTCCCTGGATCTCCTCCCGATACAGAGCTGTATCCTCACCCATCGCTGTCAGTGTGTCCGCATAGGCTTTCTGCAGGTTCACAGAGAGTGTATATAACAATCTGGCTGCGATGCACTCCTTCTCCCGCAATATTGCAAGCAGAAGGTGCTCCGTTCCAACTGCCTCTGCATGGAAACGCTCCGCATCCTTTGCGGCACCTTCAAGCACCGCCTGCATTTTCGGGGAATATCCCCCTTTTTCCATGACCGCCGTCCCCGTTCCCGGAGCGATCAGTTCCTCTATGAGCTTTAACACTTTATCCGCTTCCACGCCATATTCCCGCAGCACCTGTGCCGCCACGCCTGTTCCCTCTTTCAACAGGCCGAGCAGAAGATGCTCCGTTCCGATATAGCTGTGATGCAGTGATTTTGACATTTTTCCGGCAAGATCAATTGCCTTTTTTGCTTTTACAGTATATGGTAATCGCATGCTGCCTCCTCACATATTTCTGTCTTTCTTGGCTTGCGCCTTCCTATAGTATAATCATGTTGCACGATAAAATCAAATGTTTTGGGAAATCCGAAACGGCATGGTCTCCTCTGCATTGATATTTTCGTTTCTTTTTTATGTACTAATTTCTATTGCTGCTCTCTTCTTAAAACATTCTTTACATATTCTCGATATCCCTGCTCTAAAATACGAAATGCACAACTATTGTCCGTTAATTTCTGTTTGCGGTTTGTTATAACCATTTCATATATTTTATCTGCTTTTTTCTGAATACGTTCGACATTCTCCATACAAAATTGATATTCTTTGTTCAACAGCAGCCGATATTTTTCATCTTCTACCTCTTTAATAATCAGTCTTTCCATACATTCCTCCGGCACAGGAATCATATAATTAAATCGCAAAGACCCTTTGATTTCTTTTTCATCTCCTGGTACCCGGATCAGGATATTAGCCTCTTGCTTTTTGTCAAAAGAAGATACCGATACATAATAGTTCATGCCATTAACATGCATAACCGCACCGAAAGCAAATTTATTTCGGTCAGTATACCTGATATTCGGTACTTTTGTAACCCCTCTATGTTCTTTTTCATACCGCTGGAGATACCGATTGTATTCCTCATCTATACGGTAAAAATCCATATTTTATCCTCCATAATATAACAAAACAGGGAGATAAAAAGCTTATCTCCCTGAAATTAACGATTCGCATTTTAAGCTGCGAAGCACTTAAATTAAAGGTTCACATTCAAAGTAGTGAAGCACTTAAATTAAAGGTTTGCACTCAAAGTAGCAATGCACTTAAATCAAGCAAGTAATCTTGCTCACCTATATTATATGCAATTATCAAGAAAAAATCAACAAAATATTTATGCAAACACCTTCCGCACCATATCCGCATCAAACACTACCTGCTCTACATGGTCCACCTCGATCTGGTACAGGGCGTT
>CAKRFH010000074.1:0-15706 GCA_934320555.1 uncultured Roseburia sp. | reverse complement strand
ACCCTGAATATAGGGTTGATCGGAACTTCTTTTTGCTTCATTTTTATGCTGACAGATTATACTTTGCCATAAATTCTAAAACTGCAGGTGTCTTCATCAGAATTTTCGGAAAAACTGGTCTCTTGCCTGATTCAGGGAATGCTGGAACCAGACATAACCTGCCAGAATAATCAGCACTTCCACATAGTTTAACTTTCCAAGCTTCCAGACCGTTTTATCGAGAATCCCGAGGATTCCCACAAGCAGGACGCAGGCTCCGTACAATGCCTCCCTCCAGTAGAAAAAGGCGACAAATCCCTGTTCATCCTTGCATTTCTTATATTCATCCTTTGCCAGAAGAATCTCATTGATCTTACCTGTCTTCTTCATCTGCAAAGCCGTCACGACCATGTACAGGCCAAAGAATGCAATCACTACATCTAATACTAACATTACCATCGCAGCTGCCCTCTTACTTTACCTGCAAAAATCCCTTGACCACAGCTGGCATCTGGTCCACATCACATACCGTACTATGACGGATCGGTGCTGTACGGATTTCTTCAATGGCATTTGGAACTGCCACATTTCCAATACGGCTCAGCTCGTCTACCAGCTCAAAATCTGTCATGGAATCATATTTCGGATCAATGGCATCCATGACGCTTCTTGTGAACTTGAACGGACTTGCTGTGGATGCAATGACAGTCTTTGTATCAGTGTCAGATGTATCTTTTAAATATTTATGGTATACACCTGTTGCAACAGCTGTATGGGTATCAATGATATATCCTGTTTTCTCGTATAGGTTCTTAATTTCTACCGCAGTCTCTGCCTCACTTGTATAATTTCCGTAGAAATCAGCAAGCTGTGCCTTCATTTCCGGTGTGATCTCATACTTTCCGAGTGTGTTCAGATCTTTCATGAACGCAACATCTTTTGCAGCATCATTGCCTGCGATACGGTAAATCAGACGTTCTAAGTTGCTGGAAATCAGGATATCCATAGACGGGGAGCTTGTGAGCATGAACTCACGGTTTCTGTCGTAAGTACCTGTTGTGAAGAAATCATAAAGCACCTTATTCTCGTTGGATGCACAGATTAACTTTGCAATCGGCAATCCCATATTCTTTGCATAGAAAGCGGCTAAAATATTCCCGAAGTTTCCGGTCGGTACAACCACATTGATCTTCTCATCCTTCGCAATCACACCGTTGGCATATAACTTTGCGTAAGCATATACATAATAGACAATCTGCGGAACAAGGCGGCCAATGTTGATGGAGTTGGCAGAGGAGAACTGATATCCTGCAGCATCTAACTCTGCCGCAAGGGCTTTGTCTCCGAACATCTGCTTCACACCGGTCTGTGCCTGGTCGAAGTTGCCATGGATTCCGACAACGAAGGTATTCTCCCCCTTCTGGGTCAGCATCTGCTTTTCCTGGATCGGGCTGACACCGTTCTTCGGATAGAAGACAATGATCTTTGTTCCTTTCACGTCCGCAAAGCCTGCCATAGCTGCCTTTCCGGTATCTCCGGAGGTGGCGGTTAAGATGACGATCTCATTCTTTACCTGATTCTTCTTCGCTGCAGTTGTGAGAAGATGCGGCAGAATCGATAACGCCATATCTTTAAATGCAATCGTGGATCCATGGAACAGTTCCAGATAATAAGCACCATCTGCCTGTACCAACGGTGCGATCTCCTCCGTATCAAACTTACTGTCGTAAGCTGCGTTGATGCAATGCTTCAGCTCTTCTTCTGAGAAATCCGTTAAGAACTTCTTCATCACCTCATATGCTACCTGCTGATAGGTCATCTCTGACAACTCTTCGATTGTCTTATCCAGAGCAGGAATCTCTGTTGGGACAAATAATCCTCCATCATCAGAAAGTCCTTTTAAAATAGCCTGTGAAGCAGTTACCTTCTCGCTGGCATTTCTCGTGCTTGTGTACATTAATTCCATATGCATGCTCCCTTTTCTTTTTGCTGTATTATATACCAAAAAGAATACAATACCGACAGAGTAACCTGTGCTATTGTATTCTTTTTTCGCATTCTTCATTGCTTAGGCACATTATATAAGTTCCTTATTCCGCTGTCAATGAAGGATCCTGTTACATTATAAATTCTTATCAATGCTATTAGGGCTAAAAATAAATATACTTTTATTTCTGGTTGATATAGTTGACAAGTCCCTCGCAGTCAATGATCTTCTGCATGAACGGTGGAAATGCCTGTCCCTGATAGCTCGTTCCCTTTGTCTTATCGGTAATGACACCGGTATCAAAATTCACCTCTACCTCATCTCCTGCTTCAATCTCTTTTGCAGCAGCTTCACACTCGATGATCGGAAGCCCGATGTTGATCGCATTGCGGTAGAAAATTCTTGCAAAAGTCTCTGCAATGACGCAGCTGACTCCGGCTGCCTTGATGGCGATCGGTGCATGCTCTCTCGAAGATCCACAGCCAAAATTCTTGTTGGCAACCATAATATCGCCATTTGTTACGTTTTTTACAAAATCCTTATCAATATCTTCCATACAGTGTGTGGCAAGTTCCTTCGGATCTGAAGAGTTCAGATATCTTGCCGGAATAATTACATCTGTATCGACATTGTCTCCATATTTAAATACATGTCCACATGCTGCTTTCATTATAATCCTCCTTGTTCTGCCTTCCTACATCACTTCTTCCGGTCCGGAAATCTTTCCTGTGATCGCACTTGCAGCCGCCACTGCCGGGCTTGCAAGATATACCTCTGAGTCCACATGTCCCATTCTTCCTACGAAGTTACGGTTCGTTGTAGAAACACAGCGCTCACCGGCCGCAAGAATACCCATATAACCGCCTAAGCAAGGTCCGCAGGTCGGTGTGCTGACCACTGCACCTGCCTCGATGAAAATCTTTAAGAGCCCCTCTTCCATCGCCTGCAAATAAATCTTCTGGGTAGCTGGAATCACAATGACACGAAGACCTTTCTTTACTTTCTTATCCTTTAAAATAGAAGCTGCAATTCGCAGGTCATCCATACGCCCATTTGTACAGGAACCGATCACAACCTGGTCGATCTTCACGTCTCCGACCTCATCGATCGTCCTTGTGTTCTCCGGAAGATGTGGGAAGGATACGGTTGATTTCAAGGTGCTTAAGTCAATTGTGTACTCTTCGTCATACTCAGCATCCTCATCTGCCTCATATACCACATACGGACGTTTGGAATGTTCTTCCATGTACTGTTTTGCAAGGTCATCTACCGGGAAAATACCGTTCTTTCCGCCGGCTTCAATTGCCATATTGGCGATTGTAAAACGGTCATCCATGGTCAGGTACTGGATGCCATCCCCGACAAATTCCATTGATTTGTACAGTGCACCGTCCACACCAATCATGCCAATGATGTGAAGGATGATGTCTTTTCCGCTGATCCACTTTGCCGGTTTACCGGTCAGATTGAACTTGATCGCAGAAGGAACTTTAAACCAGGCTTTTCCGGTTGCCATGCCGGCTGCCATATCTGTGCTTCCAACACCTGTGGAAAAAGCACAGAGTGCACCATAAGTACAGGTATGGGAATCCGCACCGATGATCACATCTCCCGCAACGGTCAATCCTTTTTCTGGGAGCAGTGCGTGTTCAATTCCCATCTCTCCCACGTCAAAGTAATTCGTGATGTCATGTTTGCAGGCAAACTCCCTCACACATTTACAGTGCTCTGCAGATTTAATATCTTTATTCGGAACGAAGTGGTCTAAGACAAGGGCAACCTTCTCCTTATCGAACACTCCGTTTACTTTCATCTTATCCATCTCGTGAATTGCGACTGGTGATGTAATATCATTTCCAAGAACCAGGTCTAAGTCTGCCTCAATCAACTGTCCTGCGCTTACAGATGAAAGACCCGCATGTGCAGCCAGAATTTTCTGAGTCATTGTCATTCCCATGATAGAAATACCTCCTAAATTTTGATTTCTTTGTAACATTCTCTAGTAGACAGTGTAACATGATTGGTATTATAATACAAATACATAATAAACATATTTATCATAACCATGTATTATAAGTATAAGGAGCGCCTTTATGAATCAGAACTTATCTTCTTACCGCATTTTTTACACAGTCGCCAACAGCGGCAATATTTCCAAAGCTGCAAAAGAACTCTATATCAGTCAGCCTGCTATCAGCAAGTCGATCCAGAAGCTTGAGGAGAGTGTCGGCTGCAAGCTTTTCTCCAGAAGTTCCAGAGGAGTCGTCCTCACCGATGAGGGAAAGCTTCTCTATGAGCATGTCAGTGAGGCATTTGAAACACTTACGCTCGGCGAGGAAAAACTGAAGCGTTCCATTGAGCTTGGTGTCGGACATTTAAAAATCGGTGTCAGCTCCACCTTATGTAAATATATCCTGCTTCCTTATTTAAAAGATTTTATCCGGCAGAATCCGCATATTTCGATCTCCATCTCCTGCCAGTCCACAAACGAGACATTAAAGCTGTTGGAGGATCATAAAATCGATATCGGACTGATCGGTCAGCCGGACAATCTGAAGAACATTCATTTTGATTATCTGGATGAGATCGAGGATATTTTCGTAGCAGCCAAAGACTACCTGCGGAACCTGAAAGCGCGCGGCGTACAGAAATCACAGATCTTGCAGAGTTCCACACTCATGCTTTTGGATAAAAATAATATGACAAGACAGTATATCGATGACTATCTGCAGGAACACCAGATTATCATTAAAGATTCCATTGATATTTCAGACATGGATCTTCTGATCGAATTTGCACGGATTGGTGTCGGCGTTGCCTGCGTCATTAAGAGCTTTGTTGCAGAGGATCTTGACAATGGCAATTTAGTGGAGATTCCGTTAGGTTTTCCTATCCACAAAAGACAGATTGGTTTTGCCTATAAAACGACAATCCATCCATCAAAATCATTGGCAGAATTTATCCATTTTTACAAAACGTATCAGAAGCACTGATGATTCAAAAAAGACCAGCTGGTATTCCCGACTGGTCTTTTCTATTGCTACTTTTTATTTCATTACAATATTTACAATTCTTCCCGGAACATAAATCTCTTTTACAATATTTCCAGTCAGCTTGTCTGCGATGGATTCCTTCGCTTTTGCAATGACATCTTCTTTGGCATCATCTTTGCCGATGGCAAGTGTACCTTTTGTCTTGCCGTTAATCTGGACTGCAATCTCGATCGTGCTCTCCACTGTCTTTGCCTCGTCGAATTCCGGCCAGTTTGTCTGGTATACTCTTCCCGCAAAGCCTGCGATCTGCCATAACTCCTCTGTGATATGAGGGGCAACCGGGTTCAACAGTGTGATCAGAGTCTTGAACTCACCCTTTGTGATGGAATTCTTCTTATAGAAGTCATTGATCAGTGCCATCATGGCTGCGATTGCGGTATTATACTTCAGATTTTCGAAGTCGCTGCTGACTTTCTTGATCGTCTGGTGCATCTTAGTCTCCATGTCAGCAGAGTAACCTTCCTCGTCTGTCATAAGATCCTGTAACTTCCATACACGCTCTAAGAAACGGCGGCAGCCCTTCACTCCATCCTCAGACCAGGATGCGCTTAAGTCAAATGCTCCGATGAACATCTCATAAGTTCTTAACGTATCTGCACCGTAATCTCTTACGATATCATCCGGATTGACAACGTTGCCTCTGGATTTAGACATCTTCTCCCCATTCTCACCGAGGATCATACCATGGGAAGTTCTCTTCTGGTATGGTTCCGGGCAAGGCACAACTCCCTCATCATAGAGGAATTTATGCCAGAATCTGGAGTAGAGTAAGTGCAGGGTTGTATGCTCCATACCACCGTTGTACCAGTCAACCGGCATCCAGTATTTTAATGCCTCTTTGCTTGCAAGCGCCTCGTCATTATGAGGATCTGTATATCTTAAGAAATACCAGGAAGATCCAGCCCACTGCGGCATGGTATCGGTCTCTCTCTTTGCCGGACCGCCACAGCATGGACAGGTTGTATTTACCCAGTCTGTCATGGCTGCCAGTGGAGATTCTCCGTTGTCAGTCGGCATATAGCTGTCTACTTCCGGAAGCATCAGTGGAAGTTCACTCTCGTCAATTGGAACATAACCACACTTGTCGCAGTGAACGATCGGAATTGGCTCGCCCCAGTATCTCTGACGGGAGAATACCCAGTCTCTTAATTTATAGTTTGTTTTTGCAGTACCGATGCCTTTTTCCTCTAAGAACTCAATCATCTTTGCCTTGGCATCTTTTACTTCCAGTCCGTTTAAGAAATCGGAATTGATCAGCACACCTGTTGCCACATCTGTAAATGCAGCCTCGTTGATGTCAACCTCTTCCCCGTTCTTTGCAACTACCTGGATCATCGGAAGTTCAAACTTCTTTGCAAATTCCCAGTCACGCTCATCATGTGCAGGAACTGCCATGATAGCACCTGTACCGTAAGACATCAGTACATAATCGGAAATCCATACCGGAATCTCTTTTCCATTTACCGGGTTCACAGCGGTCAGACCGTCAATGCAGACACCGGTCTTGTCCTTTGCAAGCTCCGCACGCTCAAAATCAGACTTCTTTGCCGCTTCCTCACGGTATGCCACGATCTCATCCCAGTTCTTAATCTCGCTCTGGTACTTATCAATGATCGGATGCTCCGGGGAAACTACCATATAAGTAACACCGAATAATGTATCACAGCGTGTCGTGTATACACGAAGCTTGTCCTCTTTATTCTTAATGGAGAAGTCTACTTCCGCACCGGTAGATTTTCCGATCCAGTTCTTCTGGGAAACCTTGACACGTTCGATGTAATCTACATGGTCTAATCCTTCGATCAGCTTTTCTGCGTAATCTGTGATCTTTAACATCCACTCGCTCTTGACCTTGCGGACAACCGGAGCACCACATCGCTCGCAGACACCATTGACAACTTCTTCATTTGCAAGACCTACTTTACAGGAAGTACACCAGTTGATCGGCATCTCTTTCTTGTAAGCAAGACCGGCTTTAAATAACTTTAAGAAAATCCACTGTGTCCATTTGTAATAGTTCGGATCTGTTGTATTAATCTCTCTGTCCCAGTCGAAAGAATATCCAAGAGAATGAAGCTGTTCCTTAAATCTGCCGACATTTCTCTCAGTTACGATTTTCGGATGGATCTTGTTCTTGATGGCGTAGTTCTCGGTTGGAAGTCCGAATGCATCCCATCCCATTGGATAAAGAACATTATAGCCCTGCATTCTTCTCTTTCTCGCTACGATATCAAGCGCTGTGTAAGGTCTCGGATGACCTACATGAAGTCCCTGTCCGGATGGATACGGGAACTCAACTAATGCATAATACTTTGGTTTGGTGTAATCGTCTGTGGCAGCAAAAGCCTTCTCATCGTCCCAGACTTTCTGCCATTTTTTTTCAACCACTTTGTGGTTATAAAGTTCTGACATGATTGTCCTCCTTCTTTTTGCATGCAATAAAACCTTATGGTGATGTTCACAGGGCGGCAGAATGCACGCATTCTATTGCCATGAATAAAAAATCTCCGTCTCATAAAGAGACGGAGAATCATAGTCTGCTCCGTGGTACCACTCTAATTCGCAGGATGAAACGCTTCATCCAAATACGCACTCACATTCTTAACGCGAATTACACGTCCCGGCTTACTTAAGTTCAGCCGGAAAACTCAGAGGCGAGTTGGGAACTTCCGTGATACTGTCTCACACCCTGCCGACAGCTCTCTGCAATCCTTCCATTCTTAATACTCCTCATCAACGTCTTATTTTATGCCGATATCATGGTTTATTTTAACATATGAGGGCTATTTGTCAACTAAAGATTTTACAGCTTGCAGGATGGCACGTCGAATTCCGGGTTAAATGCATAGAAATTGCGGCTGTCAAGGTCATCCTGGATGAGCCTTAACGCTTCCCCGAATCTTTGGAAGTGTACGATTTCGCGCTCCCGCAGGAACCGGATCGGGTCACAGACCTCCGGATCTTTTACGAGGCGGAGGATGTTGTCATACGTCGTCCTGGCCTTCTGTTCGGCGGCCATATCCTCGAACAGATCTGTGATGGCATCACCCTTCGACTGGAATTCACAGGCATTGAACGGGATTCCTCCTGCCGCCTGCGGCCAGATCGCTGCGGTATGATCGACATAGTATGGCGCAAAACCGGCGGCTTCTAACTCCTCAGCGGAGAGTCCCTGCGTGAGCTGGCGGACGATAGTGGCTACCATTTCGAGGTGGGCTAATTCTTCCGTCCCAACATCCGTCAGCACTCCTACCACCCGTCTGTCCGGCATGCTGTAGCGCTGCGACAGATAACGCATGGAAGCACCCATTTCACCATCAGGTCCGCCGTACTGGGACATGATGATCTGGGCAATTTTGGCATTCGGTTTCGTGATACGTACCGGGTATTCGAGTCTCTTTTCATAATTCCACATCAGATACGCCCTCCTTCCCAAGGCCAGGCTTCTGTCGCCCAGTACCAGTGGCTGCATGGAGAAGCAGTATCCATGGTTAACGGACCATACTGCTCGGAATAAGCGTTCATGGCGCTGCGTCTGGCATCCTCATACTGCCGGAATGCTTTTAATGCTTCCTGGTCATCCGGATGGGTATCCAGAAACAGTGCGGTATCAATTGCCGCAAAGCTGGCAGTGTCAACCGCATGTAGAAGCTGTTGCCTCGATTGCATGTTTGGATTTTTCATCGTCTGAATGCCCTCCTTCCCACAAACGGTTTGTCAAGTTCAGGAAAAAGAGTGCCTGCCATCAGCGCTTTTTCCGGGTCATATAAAGTTCCAAAGTTCTGCCACGGAACATATGCCATGGCGACTCGATATTCCGGTTTTCGGATATAGCCGGAAGTTGTCTGGGAACAATTTGTCTGCATAATACTTCCTTTTTCTTTTCTTTAGAGTAATTTATGTTCCGAATTCGAAAAAGGTGCATCTTCCCAGCACATCCGGTACTCTTTCCGCAGTCTTTTTTCCTCCTGTCCGTCCACGTCTGTTCCATTGGTTTCTGTTTCACCGGCTTTTTGAATCTGCTCCCGCAAGACCTCTGTCTGCTCCGGCGAAATATCGTACGCCTGCTCTACCGCATGCAGTTTTTCTTCTTTTCCTGCAATCAGATATGCAGTCAGACATGCATGCAGGGAATCCGCACTCCCATTCTCCCGATATGCGGATTCAAACGCGGTGGCTGCCTCCTCATAAAGGAAATCTGTTGCATAAAGGACGCCCAGATTATGCCATATATTTCCTGCTGTCACAGGATCATTCAGGCACTCCTCCTCTCTTGCCAAAAGAGCCTCATATGTCCGCAGTGCCCTGCCGTATTTTCTCCTCTGAAAAAGTCTGTCCGCACAAAGCTTCCCACGCTGCAGCGGCGTCAGCTGTTGGAGTTTGCGGATTTCTTCGAGCACCTGCTGTTTTTCTGCTGTATCGAAATAATCACAGCTCCCCATAACAGCCTCTGCAAATGCCGAAAAAGGAGCCTTCCGCTGTATCAGGCGTCTGAGGTTTGCAGATAACATTTTCTCCCCGAACTCCTTCTCCAGCCAGAGACAGAATTCCTCATTGCGGATGTCTGTTTCCAGCAAAAAGGAATCCTGTTCCATACAATAACAAAGTTCTTCCAGTGAATAGATGTTTTTTGAACTGTTTTCCAGGTAATACGGCATTGAAGCAACCGGATAGCTGCATATCAGTAATTCTCCCATTTTTCTTTCCTGCTTTTCTTCTTATTCCGCTCCTGACTAAACAGAAACGGTATAGGTCCACGTCTGGTCATGGCTTTTCCTGATCTCCCCAAACCCGAGATCGCGGACTGTTAATTCCACTTCACAATCTGTGAGAGGCTTTGCCTCGATACGGATTCTTGTCACGGCATCCGTTCCACCAGGAAGATTCGTCAGTTTTAACGGCTCCCTCTTTTCCTTCCCAGATGTCAGATGCTGGCACCAGACTTCTATTTCGTCTGTATGCTTTAACACCGCTTCACACTCCCCTCTCGCCTCATAGCGGCTCTCTCCGCCCTCAATTAACGTATGATAGACCATCTCGCCATGCACTCTTGCCCTTATGCCGACGTTGATCTTCATCTCATTCTCACCAAGATACAGATACGGCCACGGCGTTTTCCCACGCCGCACAATGGCTCCGTAGCATGCTCCCTTTGCGTAGAGATTCTTTCCGATAAAAGCTTTTCTTCCACGGCAGAGCACAACAAGCGACTGCTTCATCCATTCCCCCTCAAAGGCATCTCCAGAGAGGAACACGGAAGAGCAGATCTTTCCATCAAGGGAACTCTTTGCAAATGCGGCAAATGCCGTATCCGACGGTTCTCCCTCCATTTGGTATTCCTGCCCGGTAATCTCGATGGTCTGCGGAACGGTCCGCGTGTTGCGGTGCATAAAACAGCTTCTGACCACCTCATCCCGGTAGTCAAAAAGCATGACATCATGCAAAAAGAGCTCCTCCTTCTGACTATACACATAGTAATAAAAGCATTCTCTGCGGTCAAAGAGCAACAGGTTCTCTTTTGGCAGTCCAAGTTCCGCCACAGCCTGGCCGATCAGATGCGCGGTTTTTGGGTCTAACTGTCCAATCGTCACCGCCAGGCAGTCCGGAAGTGTCGGATTACCAAGGCGGCTTGCCATCAGAAGAAGCTTTTTGAAAATGGCTGTCAGATTTTCTTTCGTGCGCATACTGCCATCCACCGGAATCTGATACTTCTCACTCCCGGCAACCGGGCTTAACGTCTCCGGCTCCTTCATCCCTTTCAGATAATAGCTGACAACCGCGCAGGTATCGTCCAAATCAATTCCTATATAATAAGTCTGTTCCATCGTTGTCTCCCATTCTCTAACTCCCTGCTACATCAGGTGAAAAAGCTTTCCTGCCATATGACTCTCGCGCCGGTAATCCTCCAGCAGGTCATTGCGCCGGAAAATCTCTCCATCTGCGACAGATTTTCCAATCTGTTCCACACGTCCATAGCGACCAGTCTGATTCCTCACATCCTCCGATGGACTGCATACGCCATCGTGCAGCTTTTTCCAGCTTCCCTCTGTATATTCCTCAATCTCATAAGTAATCCTTTCCCCGGTAAAAAGAATCCATGAAATCCCATAAATCCCTTCAAATTGTTCCGTCAGTTCTTCTGTCTGAGAGTCTTCTTCTCCCCGTTTCCACCGTATCCGCAGTGTCCGGTCCGTTTCCGCCGTATATTCTAAAAACGTCCGGTCATACAGATGATATTTCCGCAACAGTGTGCAATCCACATTTTTGTAAAAAGCAAACATCCGGTTTGAAAGCAGATATTCCCGGAGCAATGCCTCCTCTGCCTGTAATTCTTCCCTGGTCAGCTCTTCCTGTGTCGTCAGCTCTTTTAGCAGGGCAAGACGGTTTACATCCTGATACAGGCTGCCCTGCACATATTTGTTCCAGAGCGTAGCTGTCACCATCTGCGACATCGCACGGTCTTTTCTGAGATACGCATACGCGGTGCAGGAAACGTATGCCTCACACAGCAGCGGATCTGTTTTCTTCAGGCAATATCTCCGGTAAACTGCCTCTGTCTTAGAAAGATCGCCTGCCCCGTAGAGCACCTGTGTCAGAATCCGCTCCTCCAGATCATATGTTTCTGCCCGCTGTATATCTGCAACATGCCAGATGCGCTTCATCTGTTCTGTCGGACCGTTATAGTACTTTGCCAGATAACGGAGCAGCGGCTCTGTTCTTTTTCCGGCCTCGAAACAGCTCATTGCAAGAAAAATCAGGAAATCATCCTGTCTATCACCGCCCTCTGCAAGCTTTAAGCTGCAAATTCTTTCCAGAAAATCCGGTTCAAATGATTCTGTACCCACTTTTTTCAAAATAGGGTACACCTCATCTGACCTGCCTTGCAGCAGCATCTGTTCCATTACATAGGTACGCTCCGCAGCTGGAAGTGTCCCGATCTCTGTGCTTTGCAGATCACTTCCGGTACAGATCGTTTTCCCGCGCTGTCTCTCCCACCTGATTCCCTGCAGCAGCAGTGATCTCCGATATTTTGTGCTGATTGCCTGACAGTCCATCAAAATCCGGTACTGCGCCGCACCATTTTCCATCTGCCATCCTTTTTCAGCAAACAAAGACAGTACGCAATGCCATTCTCCGGATGCGAGAGCGAGGCACTTCTCGCGATACTCACTTCCACCGAAAATCTCCTCGTCCAGATAATAAACCGGATTCACATAGCAGTTTCCATCCGTATCTAACAGCATCACCGCATAATCCTTCGTATATGCCCGGAAAAACCCGACACCATTTACCACCGGAACTGCCTGTATTCCTGCAATCTGTTCGTGTAAAATATAAGCTGCACAGATCTGCTTATGGTTGCAGCAAAGCTTGTGGGTAAAAAGAGCTTCAGCTGCCTTCTTCGCCCTGCCCTCCTGCATGAGCTCGTCCTCAGAAAATTCCCGGTATAACAGCGCAAGGTTGTCATCTATATGTTCCTGCATAAGCTGACCGAGCGCGAATTCTCTCATTGCCTTCTCACACAGGCGATAAAGATCCGGGTGTTCCTTCTTTGCAGCCGCAACATTGGCATAGAGCATGGCAAGGTACCGGTATGGCACGCTATTGTTGTACTGGAAATACAAAAGTACCGGTTTCGGCGCAATCTCCGTATCCGCAAGATCCATGGAAAGCAGGAACGCCTCGTAAAGGTTCGTGACGCGCACCTCCCGCTCCACACCTTCCTGATACCACACATGAAAGCAGTGTTCGAACTTCTGCCAGCGGATCAGATACGCACAACCCGCAAGAATCAATTCATCTGAAGCACCGATCTGCCTGCACTTTTCTAAAATCAGACAAATCCGTTTATCGTAGTCTTTCTTCTCAGGCAAAAGCTCAGTAAATGCAGCTGCGATCTCTTTCGTCATTGCACCGTGCCGCGCTGCCCAGCAAAGAACTTCTATCGTAAACGCATCCGGTTCTGTCAGAAGCTGCGGATCCTGGCACCAGAGATCATATACTTCCAGATAGAAAAACGGACTACGGCTGCCTGACAGAATCCATTCCTTCAGCGCAGCAAGCCGTTTCTGCGGACTGCTATAGTACTCCTCCCGCAAAAACAAAAGTATCCAGAACAGAACCGGATCCTTTGGATGTTCCTCGAAGATCTTCTCAATTTCTGCTGTCAGCCTGTCCACATAAGAAAGCTCCGGCTCCATCAATGTAGAAAGATATAAATAATAAGCCCATTCCGCAGTATTCCTTTCACTGCCGCCCCGCTTGTATTCATTTAAAATCCAGCTTGCCTCTTGTCTCTGGCGGTTTAAGAGCAGTGCCTGTGCCTGCATCAGCTTCCACATCTTATTTTCCGGCTCCTCTGCTGAGAGGCTCTGTAACAACTCCACCGACTGTGACGCCCATTCCCCGGTTACTTTCTTTTTCAGGCGGAAATCTATGTAAGTCCCGGTAAGTTCTGCCTTTTTCCGGTCAATCCGGCACTTCTTTTCAATCCGTCCGCAGTGTTCTCTCTCCTGCCATGTTGCCATCACTTCGCAGATCAGGTGCTGTCCGGAAGTACAGATGTGAATCTTTCCATAATTGTGTCCGGCATGCAGATGTGCAGGATCAACCTTATAAGAAAGTTCACAATCGTTTCCAAGGAAATCATCACTGAGCAGTTTCTTCCTCTCCGGTATCAGGAATCCGGCATCGGAATAGACCGAGATCTCACTGTGTCCCCATGTCGATTTGTGCAGGGTAAGATGCCCTTCCTCTGCCTGTTTCACTCCGTAATAAGTGGCATGTTCCTCCGAAAGAGACAGTACAAGTTCCTCTTTCTGGCCTGTTGTCACCAAAAATTCTTCAAACTTCTGCACGGAAGGCGGCTGGCTCCTTAACAGTTCGTGACGCAGCCGGTCTTTCTCCTCTTTTAACAGCAGCCTAAACTTTCTGGAATAGAAAAGGTGATATGCCTCCTCATAATTCGTTTCGGCAAATTTTGTAAATGTCGCAAGATCCACCAGTCTGCCATCAGAACAGGTCAGAGACTCCGCCAAAATCTGTACTGTAAACGGAACACTTCTCTCCCGTCCATTGCACAGAACTGTAAAACAGCCTTCCACACAGTCTCCCGCCTCTAAGCCATCACTGTGAAACTGGTAGCTGATCTTTGCCTGCTCTCCGTCAAACTGCGGTGTCTGGCAAACCATCCTCGGATGGGAGGAATACACAATGCCCCTCATCTTCACATGATTGCTTCCTGTGAGCACAAAATCGCCAACGGCATCTGTGCCTCTGGCGGTTTCTAATTGTATTTTTTCTGCTGAAAAGGAAATATCCGGCACTTTTGTGTCAAATTTTCCCTTTGCAAGTTCCTGTATTCTCTTTTTCAATGGCTCACCTACTCTGTCTTCATCCTATTTTTGCCTTGATTTTCACATTGATATGACTATAATAAATTATAAACTAATTCAAAGGAGTAATCAATGATAAAACACAAAGACCATTTTCACGGAAGTGATTTAGAAAAGATAGAAGAAATCTATGGAATTAAAAAGGAAGAGATCGTAAGCTTCTCTGCGAATGTCAATCCACTCGGTGTCTCACCGCTTCTGCGCCATACACTTGCAGACCGGATTGACGCTATCACCACCTATCCGGATAGGGAATACACCTCTCTGCGCAAGTGTATTGCCACATACTGTGGTACTGACTATGAAAATATTATTGTCGGAAACGGCTCCACCGAGCTGATCTCCCTGTTCATTCAGATCGAACACCCGAAGAAGGCTCTTGTGATCGGACCGACCTACTCCGAATACGAGCGTGAGATTGCATTAGGCGGTGGAACTACCCTTTATTATCCACTGAAAGAAAAAGATGATTTCCGGCTGGACGTCGATGATTTTATCAGCCATTTAAATGAAAGCATTGACCTGCTTGTCGTATGCAACCCGAACAATCCGACTTCCTCCTGCATCACACAGAAAGACATGCGCCGTATCTTAGATGCCTGCAAGGAATGTGATATTTATGTCATGGTGGATGAGACGTATGTGGAATTCGCCATTAACATGGCAGAGATTGATTCGGTTCCGCTGACCAATTATTACAACAACATTGTCATTCTGCGCGGAACTTCCAAGTTTTTCGCTGCACCTGGTCTTCGCCTCGGCTATGCGATCACTGGAAACCGCGATCTGATCCGTGAGATCAATACGCGAAAGAACCCGTGGACGATCAATTCGCTTGCGGTTGTTGCAGGAGAAACAATGTTCAACGATACGGATTATATCCGTGCCACAAAGGAGCTGATCACGGCAGAACGTAACAGAATGTTTCAGGCACTGCAGAATAGCCCGGACTTTAAAGTGTACAACCCGAGTGGAAACTTTATTCTCGCCCGTATTCTTCGTGACGACCTGACCTCGCAGGATCTGTTCGACCGTGCTATCCGCCAGAAGATGATGATTCGGGACTGCTCGACCTTCCCGTTCTTAGATAACAAATATATCCGCTTCTGTATAATGAACCCAGAAGACAATGACAGACTGTTGAAATGTCTGTTGTGCAGCAAAAAAACCGGCAGACTGCTTTCTATCTAAGGCAGTCTGCCGGTTTTTTACTGGTTGTGCGCCTAGCGGCGCACGTTTCTAAAGGGTTAAAGTCCCGAATCCACCCGGTAGTGGGAAGGATATAGCCGAAG
>CAKRFH010000073.1:0-15926 GCA_934320555.1 uncultured Roseburia sp. | reverse complement strand
CAGACTGGATTTTTTATTCTGTCTTTTTCTGTTCTAGTGTTTTTTTAATTCTTCCCAACGCTCTTTTGTCAGAAGATTCACGTATTCTGTACGCTCTTCTTTCAAAAGCGGCACCGGAACATGTTCCCGGACATGTTGGAAAACAAAGCCCAGCTTCTCCTGTACCCGCCTGGATTTCTGATTGCCATCATAGTAGCCGCACCAGACCGCCTTCATGCCGAGATCTTCAAATCCGTGCCGCAGCAGTTCTTGCGCAGCTTCCGGCATATATCCCCTGCCCCAGAAAGGCTGTCCCAGCCAGTAACCAAGCTCACACTCGTCTTCCTGCTCTGTCATGCCCGTATTTCCCTTCAGCTTTAATTCCACAGCGCCGATTGCAATGTTGTTTTCCTTTTCACAGATTGCATAGCACTCCGGTCCGGTTAATACATTTCTGATGACATCTCTGCTTTCCTCTACACTTTCATGTACAGGCCAGCCTGCAATCGGTCCGACCTCCGGATCCCGCGCACATTCGAATAAGCTTTCTGCATCTGCTTCGGTCCATTTTCTCAAAATTAAGCGTTCTGTTTCTAACATGACCTTTTTCCTCCGTTTTTCGTTTATCGTTCGAGCTTATCATTCAAAAGATCTTATGTCAAGTTTCTTCTTCCGTTCTCATTCCTCTAACATCTTCTCAATAAAAATTCCATACCCCCTCGTCGGGTCATTGACGAACACATGCGTCACCGCCCCGATGATCTTTCCGTCCTGCAGGATCGGGCTGCCGCTCATCCCCTGCACAATTCCTCCTGTGAGTGCGAGCAGATCTTCGTCCGTCACGCGGAGCATGATGCCCTTATTGGCTTCCCGCCCACTGTAATCGAGGTCTTCGATCTCCACCTCATACTGCTTCGCCTCCCCGCTTACACCGGACAAAATGTACGCCGTTCCCTTCCGGATATCCTGCTTGTAGCGCACCGGATAGTATTCTCCCGCGGAAAGCTTCGCCAGATTGCCGTCTAACGTTCCATAGATCCCAATATCTGTGTTCTTCCACACCGTTCCGAGACAGTTGGACTTCTGATAACTGATCATGCCGGAAAGCTCGCCGGGATTTCCTTTCTCGCCGCGCCGGATCCCAATGATGTCTGCTGTATAAATCCATCCCTGCTCTGTCTCAAGACGCTTCCCGACTTCGCTGTCACTGACCGCATGCCCTAATGCCCCGAACTTTCCGTTCGTATCATAGTACGTCATCGTTCCAATCCCCGCTAAGTCGTCGCGCACCCAGGCACCTAACAGGTACCTCCCGTTTTCCCCCTGTACCGGCTGCACAGACACCTCAATCGTCTCTCCGTTCCGCTCCACCCCGAGTACTTCTTTCTGTCCGCCACTTTCCTGCACGGCTTCCTGCAATTCTTCTTTCTCTTTCACCGGCGTTCCATCGACGCTCACAATATAATCCCCCGGGGAAAGAATATTTTCTGCCGGACTTACCAGCTCTCCATTCTCCGTGGAGATCTCACCGGTTCCGATCACAAGAATTCCTTTTGTCTGCACGTAGATGCCGATTGGAGATCCATTTGCATAGACTGCATTGCCCTCTACCAGAAAAACCTGTACCGTCTTCACCGGAAAAATGCCAAACAGGCGGCATACCACTTCGTAGGAAGCCTTTCTCCCGGCTGTGCTTCCTGTCCGGTTTTCTGCCGTCTGGACGGCATGTTCCTTTAACACAACCGTCACCGGGACATCAAAATCATAGGAAACCGGCTCACCCTCCTTCACATAAATCTGATCCGGGATCTGTTTCTCGAATGTATACACGGAAAACAGAAACAGCAGGCAAAAACCTGCATATGCTAGGCTGCGGAAAAACATATAGACTCTGCTTTTTCCCCGATATTCTTTTTTCTTCTTTTTTCCCCACTTTTTTCCGCCATCTGACATTTTCTTCTTTCCTTTCATTATCATGAGATTCGCATACACGTATTAACACAAAAAAAGAAGTACACATAAGCGATGTACTCCTTTTAGTATGCTTCCCTTTTCTCGTTTCACTCTGTCTTTCCCGTGTCAGATATTGGGATTTTTTATTTTTTCTTCTGTCTGGCGAGCTCTTTCATCTCTTTTGCGCTCTCCCTGACTTTATCAGTGATCTCCACACCGCCTAACATTCTTGCTAACTCCTCAATGCTCTCCTCACCGGAAAGCTCCCGGATTCTTGAGACAGTCGTCTGATTCTCAACTGATTTTTCAATCAGATAATGTGCATCTGCCATCGCTGCGATCTGAGGCAGATGGGTGATGCAGATAATCTGATGGTTTCTTCCGAGCACGTTCATCTTCTCCGATACCATCTGAGCGGTTCTTCCGCTGATACCGCTGTCAATCTCATCAAAAATCAATGTCTCAATCGCATCGTTATC
Organism: uncultured Roseburia sp.; assembly: GCA_934320555.1. GTDB lineage: Bacteria > Bacillota > Clostridia > Lachnospirales > Lachnospiraceae > Roseburia. The sequence continues at coordinate 13,515 of CAKRFH010000073.1, read as the reverse complement.
CGCAAGCACGGTCTTGATCGCAAGCATAATACGGGACAGCTCTCCTCCGGATGCCACTTTTCCAAGCGGTTTTACAGGCTCTCCCGGATTCGTGGAGATTAAAAACTCTGCGTCATCCGTTCCGTTCGCTGTGTAATCCGGTGTTCTTTCAAAATGCATCTCAAAACGCACATCCAGGAAGTTCAAATCCTTTAATGCTTCTGTCACAGCTGCCGTGAGCGTGACGGCATACTTCTTCCGGATCTTCGACACCTGTTCACAGTAACCATCTAACTCTTCCCTTGCACACTCTAACTGCTTTTTCAGGCGGGACAGGTAAGCATCATAATCTGCAAGCTTTGCCATACGCTCCCGCTTCTCCTCTGCCGCCTCTAACACCGATGCGATGGAATTGCCATATTTCGACTTCAGATGATTGATCTCGTCTAATCGCTTCTCCATCTGATAAAACGTCTCATCGTCAAACTCTGTCTCATCTATATATTCCGCGATTTCCCGGTTAAAATCATTCACCAGGCTGTCGATCTGCAGCAATTGCTCCTCTAAGCTCTTCACCTGTTCATCATAGGCAGCCCCTGCGCCAAGCTCCCGCACTGCCCGCCCGATCAGCTCGGAGGCACTGTCATCCTGGCTTCCTGTGAGCAGATATGCCCCGTTCACCGCCTCCATGATCTTCTTTCCATTGGAAAACTTCCGGTAATTTGCCTCTAATGTCTCATCTTCCCCGATCTCGAGTCCTGCTTCCTCGATCTCACGGACTTCATATTCCAGAAAAGAAAGCTCCCTCAGACGTTCTTCCTCATTCACATCTGCATGAGCAAGCTCCTCCTCAATCCTTCTGTATTCCTGATAAGATGCCCGTACTTTCTGCTTCCAGTCAGCGAGCTCTTCCTTCGCATAGTCATCTAAGATTTCCAGATGCTTTCTCTTCGAAAGCAGGGACTGATGCTCATGCTGCCCGTGGATGTCGATCAGGACGGATGCGATCGCTTTCATCTTCGACACCGGAACGCTCTCAGAATTTACCTTTGCAACGCCTCTGCCGTTCACAATCTTTCTGCTTAAGATGATCTGGTCATTTTCCGGAATCACATCTAATTCCTTTAATAATTCCTTCTGCCTTGGATCTGTCACAGAAAAAATAAGCTCAACCAGCGCATAGTCCGCATTTTCACGCAGCATCTCCTTCTGCACCTTTTCTCCCAGCGCAAGATTGATAGAGCCAATGATAATAGATTTTCCGGCTCCAGTCTCACCAGAGAGAATATTTAAGCCTTCCTTGAAGTCAACCTCTGTCTCGTTGATCAGAGCCAGATTTTTTACATGCAGGTTTTGTAACATAAACTTTTTACACCTTCCCCATAAAGTCCATCTTATTGTTCTACAAGCTTGCGAAGTCTTCCTATCACCTCAATCGTATCGTCCACACTGCGGACCGCACACATGATCGTGTCATCCCCGGCAATACAGCCTACGATCTCGTGCAGGTGCATCGCATCGATCGCTGCCGCGACCGCCATCGCCATACCGGAAACTGTTTTGATCACCAGAATATTCTGTGCCATATCCATGGAAACAAAACCATCCCGGAACACCCGGATATATTTTTCGGAGAGGTCCTCGCTGTTGTCTGTCAGTGCGGCATATTTCTGCCTGCCATTGCTCATCGCAACCTTCGTAAGCTTCAATTCCCGGATATCCCGCGACACGGTTGCCTGTGTCACCTGATAGCCTTCCTTTTGCAAATAGTCGGACAGCTCCTCCTGTGTCTCAATCTCATGTTTTCTGATCAGCTCTAACATCTTCGCCTGACGTTTTGTTTTCATGCCTGTCTGCGTCTCCATTTCTATCTGAACTAATTATAGTTTTCCATCTTTTTCCTCAGGATCTCCAGAAAGCTCTTTCTGCTGAGCTTGCAGACCTTCGCCACCGAAGCCGCCTGTTTCACAACCAGACGGTCTCCGACTTCAAGACCAACTGCATTGTCTCCGTCATAGCTCACCTCAACGGTCTCATCCTTCTGGGAACGCCTCTGTCCGATCTCGATCATAACCTCATCATCTGCACTGATCACGATGCTTCTGGAATTGAGATTGTGTGCGTTGATCGGTGTGATTAACATCATCTTTGCCTTCGGATCCACGATCGGACCGCCTGCGGACATATTATAGCCGGTCGAACCGGTCGGTGTAGATACAATAATCCCGTCTGCCCGGAAGGTTTTTAAGTATTCACCGTTCACGGATACAATCAGATTGACCACAGACAGTGCACCCGTCCGGTGGATAACCACATCGTTTAAGGCAGTCTTTGCCTCTGTCTGAATCCCGTTCTTAATTCCATAGGCGCTTAACATCATCCGCTCCTCAAGCATATAATGCCCATCCATCAGCTCGTCGATCGCGTCAAAGACGTTTGCCGCCTCTAACTCACACAGATAACCAAGTGTCCCTAAATTCACGCCGATCAGCGGGAGATTCTCATCTACCAGCTTTGCCGCTGCACGGATCAATGTGCCATCTCCACCTAATACCAGCACGCACTCCGTCCCTTCTGCGATATCCGCAGAGTCCGGTGCCGCATGCCTCGCATCATCCCCGGTGCTGCTGTAGCACTGGCAGCTTCCGCCTCTCGCTTCAATATACCTTCGGATCTTTTCGGTGAATACCAGTCCCTTGTCCTTAAACTCGTTCGTTATAATCAAAAAATGTTTCATGTCCGCTTACCGCCTGTCTGTTGTTCTAAAGCGCTCTTTATTTGTCGAGCTCTCCATGCGCAGCTTCTACCACTGCGTGAATATCTACGGTATCTGCCATGCTGCCCTCTTCTGTTTTTCTGATATAAACCAGATATTCAATATTTCCTTCCGGTCCCTTGATCGGGGAGTATTCGAGATTCAGGATAGAAAAGCCAGTCTCTAAAGCAAAATCAATCACCTTATGGATAACTTCCTCATGAACTGCCTTATCCCTTACAACCCCTTTCTTGCCGACCTTCTCTCTTCCTGCTTCAAACTGTGGTTTGATCAGGCATACCATCTCTCCGTCATCCTGTAAGAGTGCCCTCGCCGGACCTAATACTTTGGTGAGGGAGATAAAGGAGACGTCCACAGAAGCAAAGTCAAGCCGGTCTGCAATATCCTCCGGTGTCACATAGCGGATATTCGTCTTCTCCATGCAGACAACACGCTCATCCTGGCGCAGCTTCCATGCAAACTGTCCGTATCCGACGTCAACCGCATATACTTTACTCGCACCATTTTGCAGCATACAGTCTGTAAATCCTCCGGTTGAAGCCCCGATATCCATGCAGACCTTTCCATCTAATGTGATGCCGAAATGAGTCATCGCTTTCTCTAACTTTAACCCTCCACGGCTGACATATTTTAATGTATTTCCTTTAATCTCAATCTTCGCGTTCTCATCGAAGGAGGATCCTGCCTTGTCTTCCCGGTTATTGTCCACGAAGACATTTCCTTCCATAATCATCGTTTTTGCTTTCTCTCTGGAAGGTGCAAGCCCTTTCTTTACCAATAATATATCTAATCGTTCTTTCATAGTCTTCCAATCTTTCTTTTACTGTGTATCTGAACGTTCACAGCAGATTCTCTCTTCCTGACAGACATTCTCTGCCGCGCTGCTATTCTGACAGACACATTTCCTGTATGCTTCCATGGTGCGCTTTACAATGGTATCTTTATCAATTCCGACTTCCCTGCGGAGAATCTCCACATTTCCATGTTCCACATACTCGTCCGGAATCGCGATGTTCAAAATCCGGATCGATCTGCCGCTGCGGTTATAGTATTCGGTCACATGCTCCCCAAAGCCTCCGGTGATCACGTTTTCCTCTAAGGTGACGATCAGCCTGTGCCCTTCTGTCACTTCCTCTAACATCTTCTCATCTAACGGCTTTGCAAACCGGGCATTGATCAGGCTGCACGCATAGCCCTCTGCCTTCAGTTCTTCCCGGACTGCTTCCGCGGTCTTTACCATGGAGCCTAATGCAAACAGGGCAATCTCCGACTCCCGGCAGATCCATTCGCCTTTTCCATAGCGGATCGGCTCCCTGTAATCTTTCAGCCCGTCATATGCTTCGCCTCTCGGGTAGCGCACTGCGATCGGCGCCCCAAAGTCCACGGCGAACTTGATCATATCCGACAGCTCCCACTTATTCTTCGGCGCCAAGACCGTCATATTCGGAATGGACGACAGATATGACAGATCAAATATTCCCTGATGCGTCTCTCCATCACTTCCGACAAGCCCTGCCCGGTCAATTGCAAAGATAACCGGCAGGTTCTGGATACAGACATCATGTAAAATCTGGTCATACGCCCTCTGCAAAAAAGAGGAATACACCGCAAAAATCGGTTTCAAGCCTGCTGCTGCAAGCCCTGCAGAAAAAGTAACCGCATGCTGCTCCGCAATGCCGACATCAAAGAACCGCTCCGGGAACATATTATGAAAACGCTTCAATCCGGTTCCATCTGCCATAGCAGCCGTTACTGCCACCACTTTCTCATCCCGGTCTCCGAGCTTTCTCATGACAGTCGAGAAAATGTCGGTATAATTTGCCTTCACACGCGGATGCTTCGGAAGCCCTGTCTCAATCTCAAACGGCTCCGTGCCATGGAACCTTGCCGGATGCCGTTCCGCCGGTGCATACCCGGCACCCTTGTGCGTCAGCACATGCACAAGCACCGGTCCGTCAATTCTTGACGCTTCCTTCAAAAGCTTCAAGATACCTTGCAGGTCCCCGCCATCCACAGGGCCTAAATAGACAATTCCCATCTCCTCAAAAAACATCCCCGGGATCAGAAGCTGCTTGATGCCACTCTTCGTCTTCCGGATCCGTGATACCATCCTGTCTCCATATGGCATCCTGTTCAGGGAATTCAACACATTTAACTTCAGATCCAGATAGGCATCCGCTGTCCGAAAACCCGCCAGATACGTCGACAGTCCCCCGACATTCTCCGAAATGGACATATTATTGTCATTCAATACAATCATAAAATTCGATTTCAGCCTTGCCGCATTGTTAAGCGCCTCAAATGCCATACCGCCGGTGAGCGCACCGTCCCCGATCACCGATACCACCCGGTAATCCTCCCCTGTGATCTCTCTCGCCTGTGCATAGCCCAGCCCCGCGGAAATAGAAGTCGAGCTGTGTCCGGTATCAAAACTGTCACATTCACTCTCCTTCCGCTTCGGGAAACCACTCATCCCACCGTATTTCCGGAGTTCTTCAAATCCCTCCCTCCGCCCGGTGAGCAGCTTGTGGGTATATGCCTGATGTCCCACATCCCAGATAATCTTATCCTTCGGGAAATCCAAAAACAGGTGTAATGCCATCGTAAGTTCCACAACACCCAGATTCGATGCCAGATGTCCCCCGGTTACAGAAATCTTCTCTATCAGGAATTCCCGGATCTCGTCCGCAAGAATTTTAAGTTCTTCGTCTGAGAGTTCTTTTATATCATTTTCTTTCTTTATCTTCTCCAATACCATATCTGGTACCTCACAGTTTTTTTCCTTTTCCGGATTCATCCCGGTTCTACTTCTCTCTTGCAATCAGGTAAAGTAAAAGTTCTTTTAAAAATTCATTCTTCACCACAAGGGAATCCATCCGCTCCACCGCGCTGTTCGAATACTTCTTCACGTCTTCCATCGCCTTCTCAAGTCCTTCAAACGTCACATACGTCGCCTTATGGTTCTTCTCATCGCTTCCGATCGGCTTGCCGAGCACCTCCAGGGAACTTGTCACATCGAGAATGTCATCCTGGATCTGGAATGCGATCCCCACTTCCGTTGCGGCTGCCTCGACCGTGTTCTGTTCCTTCTTTGTCGCACCTGCAAGCACTGCCCCGATCAGCATGGAGCTCTCTAACAGTGCCCCTGTCTTCAATCGGTAAATAAAATCAAGCTTCTCTCTTGTGATATCCCCGGTATCCTCCGACTGCACATCCACGACCTGACCGCCAACCATTCCATAGATGCCGGCTTTTGTGGCAAGAATCTGCAATGCCCTTCCGATGTTCCGGTTGTCCGGCTCCATATCGAATGCTGTCAGCGCTGTCTCATATGCAAAATTAAGCAGAGCATCCCCTGCTAAAATTCCCATCGCCTCGCCGTATACCGCATGTGTTGTCTTCTTACCCCTGCGGTATTCATCGTTGTCCATCGCCGGGAGATCGTCATGTACAAGTGAATACGTGTGGATCATCTCAATTGCCGCCATAAAAGGCTCGATCACCTTCGACTTGCCGCCGAACAGCCGGTACGTCTCAAGCATCAGCATTGGCCTTAAGCGCTTGCCGCCCGCCAATATGCTGTAATTCATCGCTTCCATGACCGTCTTCTGATAGCCTTTCTCCACCGGGAGATACTGCTCTATGATACTGTCTATTTCTTCTGTTCTTTTCTGAATCTCTGTTCTGATATCCACAATCACCGCTCCTTTTTTAGAAATCGCCCAGTGTCCCGTCCGGTTCGATCACCTGCATCTTCTTCTCCACTGCATCTAACAGCTCGTTGCACGTTTTCAGACGCTCCACACCGTTCTTATATAAGGAAAAAGATTCGTCTAACGTCACATCCGGCTGCTCCATCTTCGCAATAATTGCTTCAATCTCTGCAAAGGTGTCTTCCAGGGAAACCTGTCCTTCCGGAAGCGTTTCTGTCTTCTTCTCACTCATCTGTCTCTACCTCCGTAACTTCTGCCTGCAGCCGTCCTTTTAACAGGTGGACCGTAAGCTGCTGCCCTACTGACACCGCCGAAGCATCTGTCACTGCATGCCCGCTCTCATCCGCCACATAGGAAAAGCCCTGGCTCAACTTCTTCACCGGGGACATGCCCTCTAACCTGCCGGAGAGGAGCGCTAGCTCATGCCGTTTTCCCTTAAGGATCTGCTCCATCCTGCCTGACAGCTTCTCCTCGAGATCTGCCGCAAGCTTCCGCCTCTCGCGAAGCTTTAACTCCGGACTTAAATAGCGCAGCCTCGTCTGATATTCCCTCAGCCGCAAGTATGCATTCTGAACACGCTGTCTTAGGCACCGTTCCATCTGTGCCTGTAATCTCTGCTGCCGTTCCAAAGCCGCCTGATAATCAAACACGGCAAGCTCTGCCGCCGCAGAGGGAGTCGGAGCCCGCATATCTGCCACATAGTCTGCGATCGTGGTGTCCGTCTCATGTCCAACCGCCGAGATAACAGGTGTCTCACACTCGAAGATTGCCCGTGCAACCTCCTCCTCATTGAACGCCCACAGATCCTCGATGGAACCGCCTCCGCGTCCTACAATGATCACATCCACACCGAGTGCATCGAGTGCATGGATGCCATTGATGATGCTGTTTACCGCGCCGTCCCCCTGCACGAGTGCCGGATACAGGATCAGCTGCACATACGGATTCCTGCGTCTCGCAATATTGCGGATATCCTGCACTGCAGCGCCGGTTGGAGCTGTCACGATCCCAAGCCGTCTGATATACTTCGGGATCGGCTTCTTATACTCCGGGGCGAACATCCCCATCTCTTCTAACTCACGCTTTAACGCTTCGAACTTCAGATACAAATTACCAGCTCCATCCAGCGCGATCTCCCTGGCATAGAGCTGATACTTTCCATCTCTCTCATATACTTCTATGGAGCCGGTCACGATCACCTTGTCCCCTTCCTTCATCGGGAATGCAAGACCTCTGCGGTTCCCCGCAAACATAATCGCACCGATCGTCCCCACAGCGTCCTTTAACGTAAAATAAATGTGTCCGGAGGAGTGGTACTTACAGTTCGACACTTCCCCTTTCACACTGATCCGCTGCATCATAAAATCCTGGGCAAACATATTCTTAATATATGTATTCACCTGCCCGACGGAATAAACATTCTTCATCATGCCAGTTTTGCTAAAATGCCATTGACAAACGCCGGTGAATCATCCGTTCCGTACTGCTTTGCAAGCTCAACTGCCTCGTTGATCGCAACCTTTACCGGAATATCTTCTTCGTACTTCATCTCATAGACAGCAAGACGGATGATCGTAAGATCCACCTTACCCATACGGGTTGTCTTCCAGCCCTTTGCCACCTCGTTCACGGCTGCATCGATCTCTGTGATCTTCTCTACAATATTCTCAAACTTCTTCGTGATATATTCCTTATCCTTCTCGCTGCAGGATTCCTCCTCATCGAACAGAACAGCCTGCTCCTTCATCTCCTCTGCATCGTGAAATTCCACGCGGAATAACATCTTAAATACCTGTTCTCTTAACGCTCTTCTTGTCATTGCTTCGTCCTCTCTCCTCGTTCTTCTCTTTTCTTCCTCTCTTAAGGAAAAAAAAGGATGTCTTAAGACACCCTTTATGATACTGCGCCGTTATTCCCTCTCAAACAGAAGGATTATTTGTCATTTCCCATATCAACGCTGGCGATGCGCACATTGACAATTGACACTTCCAGTCCTGTCATGTTCTCAATCGCATTCTTCACCTTGTCCTGTACTTCCGCAGATACCTTTGGAATGGAGCATCCATATGCGATGTTGAGCGAAAGGTCTACATTCACAATGTTGTCTAACACTTCCACGCGTACACCCTTGGAAAGATTCTTCATTCCAAGCTTGCTGACAAGTTCATTCGTAATATTTCCTGCCATGGAGCTGACACCTTCCACCTCTGTGGCAGCAAGTCCCGCGATAATGGTTACTACTTCATCTGCAATCTTCACTTCTCCTAAATGTCCATCCTTTATTTTAATTATTTTTCTATCATCAGCCATTGCACAGTGCCTCCTAAGTGATATTATATACTTATTATAGCAGACTATTCGACTTTTGGGAACAGAAAAAAGAATTAAATTTCCTGCTCTTCGAATTCACACAGTCCGTCTCCCGGCTCGGAAGCAAATGTGTAGGCAATGTGCTCACCCTCGAAGGAGATCTCAAAGCTTCCCTCCATATCTAAAAACGAATGTAAATGCGCGATCTCGGACAGAATCTCTGCAAATTCATCTAAAAAGGATTCCGCTGCATCGACATTTTCGCAATGTTCCTCCTCGATCACCTCATCCACATACAGTCTTACTTCAAATTCATCCAGATCACTCTCATTGTCGATTTCTGCACAGCTTATGTATGGGTTTGTATGATGCTGCAGGGCATTTTCCAGATAAGATGCGCAGGAAAGTATCCGCGACTGGGAGACATCCTCCGCTTCTAAATATAATTTATACTGAATTTTCAATTTGTTGTCTGACATGCTTTTTCCTCACTTTATTCTCCGGGATACGATGTTACCGGTCTGTTATGCTTTCCGTCTATTCTACCTCATATTCTGCCGGAATGTAAATAGCTATGCATAATAAAATTGTATAAAACAATAGAATGTACACTTCGCGAGCATTCTATTGTCATGAATAAAAAACCGTGCTACACTCCTTTTAAAGGATCTCCTGCCCGGCAGGGCAGATCTGTATTTCTCATTATGATAATCCAAAAGGTGTGATAATTATGACAGAACATATAACATGGCATCCTTTCGAGATGCAGTTTAGAAAACCGGAAAATCCCCCGTCAGGCAGCAATACTGCCACACAGACCGAAGAAATCGTGTATACAAGAAAATTCCAGGCGCCGAAGCGCCTTCTGATCTTAGGCTGCGGTTACGTGGCACAGTCGTTGTGCCGCTTTGCCTCCCAGCTTGAATTTGAAGTATATGCCGCAGATGACAGGCCTTCCTTTGCAAATGCTTTTGTCATGCCGGATGCAAAAGAAGTGCTCTGCGACAGCTTTCCTGCCGCGATCGAAGCGCTCCATCTGACCGATCAGGACTTTATCGCGATCGTGACACGCGGTCACAAGCATGACGCGGACTGCATCCGCACGATTTATGCGTCCGGTATCACCCCTTCCTACATCGGTCTGATCGGCTCCCGCAGACGGGTTGCAGGACTTTTTGAAAATCTGTGCAGTGAGGGCATTACCCGCGCTTTTTTAGATACGATCCGCACCCCGATCGGCTTAAGCATCGGCGCAGTCACAACCGATGAGATCGCCATCTCCATTTTAGCCGAACTGATTCAGGTTCGGAGCAGTCTCTCCTCCGGGAAAAAACACGGTATTTTAGAGCAGACTAACATGGATCCTGTCTTTTTATCTTCCCTTCTGACCGAGGAGCCGAAAGCCATCGCTGTCGTTGTGGACCGCAAAGGCTCCACCCCCGTCAAAACGGGAGCCATTATGGCAGTCAACGCACTTGGGCAGTCCTTCGGCACGATCGGCGGAGGCTGTGGGGAGCACGAAGTATTACGACATGCCTTAGACGTGCTCGCCACCAGAAAAGATGCTTTCGTATCTGTCGATATGACCAATGATTTTGCCGGGGAAGAAGGCATGGTCTGCGGCGGCACTATGGATGTTATTATCCATTATATTCCGGGAAAACTTTCTTTTTAAGCTTTGTTTCCGCCGCAGTGCAATCCTCGCGGAGCGTGCATTCTGCAAGTGAGTAAGAACTCACTTGTCAAGTATTGTCATGAATTATGGAATCTACCGGTTGTTCTGGTTCGTCCACACAACGAAGAATGCCAACAGCATGTACATCATCCATATCACAATCCGGTCAGACACTCCCACCAAATTTAAAAGTGAAATGCTGCCTCCTACACCTCCTAACATGAACGCTGCATAGATGCGCCGTCCTTCCTTATCGCTCTGGTTTTTTGCATAAAGATACATGCCAACGACTGCAAGCGCAAGGATCGCCCCTACGAAAGCGCCGCCTAACAGATTCGCCTTTCCGGAAACCCACAGAATCAGTGTCACGGCGATGATAATACTGCCAGCTAACCACGCCGCTGTCTTATCCTGCCTCCGGTTTATCTGATCCATCTCGACTGCCTGGTTCATCAGTTCTGCTAACTCCTGTCCGGTGTAAGTTTCTTTTTTCTGCCCCATCTCTTCTTTTTCCGAACGCATCAGCTCCGGGATTGACAGATCCAGTGCCGCTGCAAGCGGTTCTATCGTGGAAATGTCCGGAAACCCAAGCCCTCTCTCCCATCTGCTGACCGCTTTGTCCGTCACACTGATTTTTTCTGCAAGCTCTGCCTGTGTCATATTTTTTTCTTTTCTCGTCTGTGCGAGAAACTGCCCGAATACTTTCGCGTCCATATATTCCTCCTTGTTTATTGTTTGCGAAGCAAATGAATTAGCCTCTCTGTTCTTCACAGGTTCATCCTAGGCAGAATGCGGTTCTTTTGTCAATCGACGAATCCTTTACCTGCTGTTTTTCCCTTTTGTATTCTTCTGAACTTTTACAGTAATTCTACTATATCCGTTCAAAGATATCATATTTTTCTCTTATAAAGAACAAAATTTCTATTTTTCTGTTGACAAATGCATCATAATTCGTATAATTACCAGTGGTAATTATCTTTGATAACTATTTTGCAGCAATAGAATCATACTTCACATGTATTCTATTACCATCTGTTTTTCAAAGATCGTGGACGCCTGGCATACCGGAAGCACTGCATGCCTGCATTCACGGGAAAGGCACGGTCATAACTATGACAAACGAAAAAGTAAAACGAATGTTAGATGCCTGCTATCAGGCAAAACGGATCCGTGAGATGCTCCCACCGCTGCCACAGGGAATCATGCCATCTTACATTCAATATATGGATCTGATCCAGTCCATGGAAAGACAGGGGATTCCGGTAAAAATCTCCGATATCAGCGAGCAGATGAACCTTCCGCGTCCCGGCGTCACAAGGACGGTAAAGGAAATGGAAGAAAAGGGGCTTCTTCACAAGATTGCCTCCGAAAATGACGGGCGTGTCACTTACATCACCGTCACGGAAGCTGGAAAGAAGCTGTCTAAAAAATATGATGAAGAATATTTTACCGGGCTTTCCTCTGCCCTCTCGGATATCTCCGAGGAAGAAGCTGACTGCATGATACAGACCATTGAAAAATTTTATGAACGAATGCGTGAAAGGAGAACACATTATGACAAATAATAACGCAGACTTCACACAGGGAAGTATTTTAAAAAAACTGATTGCTTTTATGATCCCGATTCTCGGGGCTCTCATCTTACAGGCTGCCTACGGTGCCGTTGACGTTCTTGTCGTCGGACGGTTCGGCACTACCTCCGGGCTTTCCGCCGTATCGACCGGAAGCCAGGTATTAAACCTCGTCACCTTCGTCGTTGTCCAGTTCGCCATGGGTATCACCGTTCTGATCGCCCGTTATTTAGGAGAGAAAAAGCCGGAGCAGATCGGTTCTGTTATCGGTGGTGCCGCTGTAGTATTTACGATCATTTCTGTCGTACTTTTTATCGTTATGGTATTTTTTGCCAGACCAATCTCCATCCTGATGCAGGCGCCGGAAGAGGCGGTCACCCTTACAACCAGCTACGTGCGCATCTGCGGAAGCGGTATTTTCTTTATCGTAGCATATAACCTGCTGTCCGCCATTTTCCGTGGCTTAGGTGACAGCAAGTCCCCGCTCCTCTTTGTCCTGATCGCCTGTATCGTCAATATTATCGGGGATCTTGTTTTAGTAGCCGGACTTCATCTGGATGCTGCCGGTGCCGCCCTCGCAACTGTATCCGCGCAGGCATTAAGCGTCGTATTCGCCGTGATCCTTTTTATCAAAAAAGATCTGCCGTTTAAAATGACGAAGAAAGATTTCCACCTGAACGCACAGTGTAAGAAGTTTTTGGAAATCGGTCTTCCATTGGCACTCCAGGAGTTTTTGACACAGCTTTCCTTCCTCGCCCTGTGTGCTTTTATCAACCGGCTTGGGCTCGAAGCTTCCTCCGGATACGGCGTTGCATGTAAGATCGTAAACTTCGCCATGTTAATTCCAAGCGCTCTGATGCAGTCCTTAGCGTCCTTCGTCTCCCAGAATATCGGTGCCGGAGAATATAAACGTGCAAAGCGATGCCTGTTCACCGGAATCGGCGTCGGACTTACCGTCGGCTGCTTTGTATTCTGCCTTGTCATGTTCAAGGGAGATCTGCTTGCAGGCTTTTTTGCAACAGAACCTGCTGTTATCGCCAACGCCTATGACTATCTGAAGGGATTTGCGCTTGAGACACTTGCAACCGCAGTTCTGTTCAGCATGATCGGTTATTTTAACGGAACGAACAAAACACTCTGGGTTATGGCACAGGGACTGTTCCAGACGCTGCTTGTCCGCCTTCCGCTGGCTTATTATATGAGTATTCAGCCGGATGCCAGTCTGATGAAGATTGGTCTGGCGGCACCGATTTCCACATTGGTTGGTGTGGTGCTGAATATTTGCTTTTATACTTATCTGAATCATTCTGAAAAGAAGAAGGCTGTGGCTGCATAGCCTATATTGAATTAGAAGTCTACGCTGCCGATCTTTCGGTTATGTGAGCCGGGGATGGGTGGGGCTTCCTACAGATTTCCATTGGGCTGAGAACTCCGATGAGCCTCCTAAAAGATGAAAATGTCAGCAAAGGCTTCCATTTTCGGGGTCTCATC
>CAKRFH010000072.1:0-16045 GCA_934320555.1 uncultured Roseburia sp. | reverse complement strand
ACATCTCCGTGCCCACATATATTTGCCAGAGGCATTTCCAGTGTATTCATCAGCCATATCAATATTTTATTATCACTTGTCACATCCCGCAGAATCAATCTTCCATTTGGACGAAGACATCTCTTCACACTGTCAAAAAACGCCTGTGGATTCCATCTTCTCCTAGAAATCTGGCTTCTTTTTCAATTTCAAATAAGCGGTCAAAACTTGTGTTAGTCTCTTCTAACCCGCATCTTCTAAAAAACCGTGTGAAAACAAAACTGTAAATCCACACGGTTTCTTTTCTTATGCATTCAGTATATCACTTTTATCTGATTTATCAACCTGACCATCCAAAAATCCGTGCAGATGTCCACCAGCGTTCCGTGTAAGTCGAAAATATAGTTTTTATCATCTTTCATTCCGTCTGAGTCACAGCCCTTTCACCGCAGCCTGCCACGCAGCTTCCCCAGAATTTTTCTCTCCTTCCTGCTCACCTGCACCTGTGTCATGGACAAAAGCTTTGCGGTCTCGCACTGTGTCCGGTTCTCGTAGTACCTAAGCTTTATGATCGCACGTTCCTGCCCGTCGAGCCCTTCTAACAGCTGCTCCACCAAAAGCCGGTTCAACACGGTATCCTCCTGCTGCCCGCTGCCCTCTCCCCTGCTGCCTAACTGGTCGATCAAAAGCAGTTCATCCCCGTCTGTGCCCGCCACCGGCTGATAGAGAGATTCCACCTCACGGTTTGCATCCATCGCCATCACAATTTCCTCCACAGAAAGCTCCGTTAATGCCGCAATCTCCATAAGCTCCGGCTCCCTGTCAAGCTCCCTTGCGAGCAGTTCCTTCGCCTTGCTGATTTTATAGCCGTTTTCTTTCAGGCTCCTGCTCACCTTCACCATCCCGTCATCCCTGAGGAACCTTCTGATCTCCCCGGTAATCATCGGGACTGCATATGTGGAAAATGCCAGATTCAGGGACAGATCAAAATGATCCAGCGCCTTCATCAGCCCGATGCACCCGATCTGGAACAGTTCCTCCCTGTCATGCCCTCTTTTCTCGAATCTCCGGACGATTGCATGCACCAGTCCCAGATTCTCTGCCACAAAGGTATCCCTTGCCTTTTTATCTCCGTCCTGTGCCTGTCTGATCAGCTCCGCCTGTCTGTCCATAGGCTATGCTTCCCTGCTGCCGATCTTCCGCACCATATGTACCCTTGTCCCATTGCCCGGGGATGACTCCACTTCCAGCCTGTCCATGAACGCTTCCATGAAGGAAAAGCCCATCCCGGACCGCTCTAACTCCGGCTTTGAGGTATAAAAAGGTTCCATCGCCCGCTTCACGTCTGCGATTCCTGTCCCTTTATCTTCCACCGTAATGTCCACTTCCGTCCCGCAGATTTTACACGTCAGCTCCACTTTTTCTTCCGGATCCTGATATCCGTGTATGATCGCGTTTGTGACTGCCTCGGAGACAGCCGTCTTGATATCCGCGATCTCATCGAGTGTCGGGTTTAAGTCTGTGATAAATGCCGCCACTGCCACTCTTGCAAAGCTTTCGTTGACGGATCTGGCATCAAAAATCAGTTTCATTTCATTTTTATTTTCCATTTTTCCTGCTCCTGCTTCTTTTTTCTTTCATTTCTTTTTCTGCCTTCCTGCTTTTGTTTCTTCTCTCAAAAGAATCGCTGACTGAGAATTTTGCTCCACAGATATTCCTCTGCTCTGTCACGAATTCACCACATGAATCATTTTTTTCAGTCCTGACGCGGAGAAAATCTTATCCACCCTGTCATTTAAGTTGCAGGCACTGACGTCCCCTCCGGAATAGCCAAGGTTTCTGCACCGCCCGATAATGACTCCGATCCCGGAACTGTCCATAAAATTTGTTTCCGAGAAATCAAAGATCAAATGTCTGACATGATAAATGTCAATGAGCATGTCCGTCTCTGCCCGGAGTATATTCGCCTGATGATGGTCTAATTCCTGTGGTACATACACCACAAGACTTCCGTTTTCCCTGATATATTTGCTTTTCATTTTTCTGTTCCCCTTTCCTTCTGTTTCCTTTTATCATACAAAAAAGCACCGGAAAATCAGCTTCTTTTTCGCTTCTTCTCCGATGCTCTTCTTATGCATCCCTGTCTCTTATTCCCTTTTTCTTCTGTCCCTTATTGCTGCTGTTCATCCAGATACTTCTGGGATGTCGCTGCACGCTCTGTTCCCGGGTACTGCTCCACGATCTTCTGATAGTATGGAGCGGCACTCTCCATATCGTTATTCCGGCGGTAAGACTGTGCGAGATAGTACATCGCATTTCCATCCTCATACGTCTCATCAATCTCCACGATCTTTGAGAAACGGTCGATCGCATCCTCGAACTTTCTGGAAGAATATGCCTGATAGCCCTCCGTGTAAAGCGTGGACAGATACTCTGCGTTCACCTGTGTATTGATAGTCTCATATACTGCTTTCGCCTCATCGCTCAGATTGTCCTGATCCACCTGCTCTAACGCTGTTCCGGCATCCTCAGCCCTGCCGTCCGCATAGGCTACATATGCATTCAACAGCTGCTCATAGCTGCCGATCTTATTGCTTGTATCCTGCTCGTTATTCTTTGCAGCCTCCATCTGGCTGTTCAGATCGTCCACCTGCTTCTCAAGACTTGAAATCGTCTGGTTCTTAGAGGAAATGGTATTGTTCGCCTCTAACACCTCTGCCCTTGCATCACTCTGTACCTTCGTGCGCACACCCGGCACAATCAGGAAACAGGTGATTGCCACACCGATTGCAATGCCGATCACCATATTGATAATCGTTCCCGCTGCGGAGGTGTCCTTTAAATATTTCGGCTGAATGATCGTGTCATTTCCACTCTGATAGGAGATCAGCTCATCCTGCTTCTGCTTCTTGTTCGGATTCTGCTGTTTCAGCCCGGTATTTGCTTCCTTCAGATAGCGCAGGGTAAGTGTGTTGTTTGCGTCAATTTTCCCCGCATTGCGCAGCGTCTTCTTCGCCTGGTCGTAACGCTCCTCTTCAATATATAGAAGCGCTAACAGCTGATGTGCCCGCACCATCTTCGGGTTCAGGGAAAGTACTTTCTTCAGCTGGATAATCGCAAGATCCCTGCTGTTCTGCTTACAATAGAGCAGCGCCTGATTGTACTTCTTGATGGTCTGGTTAATAGAATCTAACTTTGCCTGATTCTTCTGGATCTCATTCAGGTAACGGCTGGCTGCATTGTCCTTGGGCTGATAGTTCTTACTGATCACCCACTCGGTCAGCGCCTCCACCACTTCGCCCATCTCATAGTAAATGAGACCGAGCAGATTTCTCGCATCTATATTGAGCTTGTTAAAACGAAGACTGCGCTTTAAGCTGTCAATCGCCCCGGAGAGATCCCGGACACTCGCCCTCTGCAGCGCTTCATTGTAGCAGGCATTGGATGACATCATTATTTTTTTATATATTTTCACATTGGCTCCGCAGTTTTGGCAAATATTCTCCCTGCCAAGCTCTGCTCCACAATTGTAACAGTTCATTGAAAACCTCTCTCTATTCTAACCGCCTGTTAAGCGTTCTTTTTTAACTCCTGGATCATCTCCTGCAGCACATCTGTCATGTCTGTCAGCTCATGATTATAAATCGCTTCCTCTGCTTCCTCTACCTCTAAGCTCGGTTTGAAGTTCTTTAATTCCTCTTCAAAGTTGATCATGGTATCTTGCTTCCTTTCTGATTTTCCACCCGTCATTTTTTCTCTCTCTATAATAAGTGAGTATGCGGACAAATTCAACTTTATTTTCTTAAATTTCTATGAAATCGCAGGATTTTCCATCGACTGTTTTCGCGGACGGAGGCTGTTTTTGTCAAAATCCGGAAAATAACAAAGAAAAGACCGCCATCTAGACGGTCTTTTCCTGTCTGTCTTACAACAGCAATTCTTTTATTTCATCTGCGCTAAGCGCTCTTTTACCTGCGCCATCATCTGCTCATATCCAGCAAGCTTGTCTTTCTCTTCCTGAACCTTTGCTTCCGGTGCTTTGCTTAAGAAGCGCTCGTTAGAAAGCATGCCTTTTGAACGTGCAAGCTCTTTCTCGAGACGTGCCTGTTCTTTTAACAGACGCTCCTTTTCCTTCTCGAAATCTACCAGATCCTCTAATGGAAGATACAGGGTTGCTCCCGGGATTACAACGGAAACCGCATCTTCCTCGATTCCTGTCTTATCCGCCTGTACTGCGATCTCGCTTGCACCGGCAAGATTCGTGTATACTTCCTTATTCAGCTCGAAGGTATCACACAATGCGGCATCGTCTGATACGATAAAGATCTTTGCTTTTCTGGAAGGTGGAACATCCATCTCTGTGCGTACATTGCGGACACCCTTTACGAGATCCTTGCAATGCTCTACCATCTCTTCCTCTGCCGGGAAGTTCCACTCTGCCTTATACTCCGGCCATTTTGCCAGCATAATGGTGTCTTCTTCCGGATGAAGGGTACAGAAGATCTCCTCTGTGATAAATGGCATAAACGGATGTAACAGCTTCAGTGCCTCTGTCAGAACTGTCTTTAATGTCCAGAATGCTGCATTTGCAGAAGCCGGGTCGTTCTCTTTATTATAAGTACGGACCTTTGTGATCTCAATGTACCAGTCACAGAATTCATCCCAGATAAAGTCATACACTTTCTGAACCGCGATACCCATCTCATATTTGTCCATGTTCTCTGTCACATCTTTAGCAAGGGTGTTCACTCTGGATAAAATCCACTTATCGGCTGCCTTTAACTCATCAAGCGCCGGTGTCTTAATCTCTGCCCCCTCTAAATTCATCATGATAAAACGGGACGCATTCCATACTTTGTTGGCAAAGTTTCTGGAAGATTCTACTCTCTCCCAGTAGAAACGCATATCGTTACCCGGTGCATTTCCTGTGATTAAGGTCAGGCGGAGTGCATCTGCGCCGTATTTGTCGATGACCTCTAACGGGTCAATACCATTTCCGAGGGATTTGCTCATCTTGCGTCCCTGGGAATCGCGTACCAGACCGTGGAATAATACAGTGTGGAACGGTGCCTTGCCCATCTGCTCGTATCCGGAGAAGATCATACGGATTACCCAGAAGAAAATGATATCATATCCGGTCACTAATACATCGTTTGGATAGAAGTAATCTAAGTCTTCTGTCTTTTCCGGCCAACCAAGTGTGGAGAATGGCCATAATGCGGAGGAGAACCAGGTATCTAACGTATCCGGATCCTGTGTCATATGGGTGCAGCCACATTTCGGGCACTTGTGAGGTGCTTCCTTGGAAACAACCATCTCGCCGCACTCATCACAGTAGTATGCCGGGATTCTGTGTCCCCACCATAACTGTCTGGAAATACACCAGTCACGGATGTTGTCAGTCCAGTTGAAGTAGGTCTTCTCCATACGCTTTGGAAGTAACTGGATATCTCCATTCTTTACTCCCTCTACTGCCGGTTTGATCATCTCGTCCATCTTGACGAACCACTGCTGTTTGATCATTGGCTCAACGGTTGTGCCGCAGCGGTCATGGGTACCTACATTGTGGGAATGCGGCACTACTTTTACAAGAAGTCCTGCATCCTCCAAATCTTTTACCAGTGCTTTTCTGCACTCGTAACGATCCATACCCTCGTATTTTCCTGCCAATTTATTCATCGTTGCATCGTCATTGATGACAACGATCTCTTCTAAGTTGTGGCGTTTTCCAACTTCAAAGTCGTTCGGGTCGTGTGCCGGTGTGATCTTTACACAGCCTGTTCCGAACTCTTTGTCTACATACGGGTCTGCGATCACCGGAATCATGCGGTCTGTCATCGGAAGCTTTAACATCTTGCCAACGATATCTTTGTATCTCTCATCATCCGGGTTTACAGCAACTGCGGTATCTCCGAATAACGTCTCCGGTCTTGTCGTTGCGATCTCTACGAATCTTCCCTCTTCGCCAACTACCGGGTAGTTGATGTGCCAGAAGAATCCGTCCTGCTCCTCATGCTCTACCTCTGCGTCAGAGATGGATGTCTTACATACCGGGCACCAGTTTACGATACGGGAGCCTTTGTAGATATATCCTTTTTCATATAATTTGATGAAAACTTCCTGTACAGCGTCAGAGCATCCCTGATCCATGGTAAAACGCTCTCTCTGCCAGTCTGCGGAGGATCCCATTTTCTTTAACTGGTTAATAATACGGTTGCCGTACTCCTCACGCCACTCCCAGCATTTCTCTAAGAAGCCTTCCCTTCCGAGATCTGCCTTGTCGATTCCCTTTTCCTTTAAGGACTGGATAACCTTAACCTCGGTTGCGATGGAAGCGTGGTCTGTACCAGGCTGCCATAATGCGTTGTATCCCTGCATTCTCTTGTAACGGATGAGGATATCCTGCATCGTATTGTCTAATGCGTGTCCCATGTGAAGCTGTCCGGTAATGTTTGGTGGAGGCATCACAATGGTAAATGGTTTCTTGCTGCGGTCAACTTCTGCATGGAAGTAACCGTTATCTTCCCATTTCTTATAGAGGCGTTCTTCAATGCCCTTCGGGTCATAGGTTTTTGCTAATTCCTTCATTTTTTGTTTTCCTTTCTGTTTTCTTTCGTCGTTACCCCGCCGTGCCACTCGAGAGCAAGCAAGTCAGTTTGTTTCCTCTTTGCAGCCGCACGGCTCATTGCCAACGTTAAGATAGAATCCTGCAAACAGGATTCTACGCCTGCGGCGGGTCGCTTTTGCGACATAATACATCTCCGCCGCAGTGCGATCCTCACGGAGTGTTTTATTTCATAGGATGCATTTTCCTATGAAATAAAAAAGCCCTTCACATCCATTCGGATGCAAAGGGCGTGTCAACGCGGTACCACCTTTGTTATGCTGTAAAACAGCACATCTTAGCAGGCTCATAACATAAGCCACTGTCCGGTAACGGGGACAACTCGTCCGCACTTACTTCAGATAAAAATCGGTTCGGTGCGGCGGTTCAAAAGCTACCTTCCACACGACATGCTCTGATGACATCTCTCAGCCGGTGAATGTCATTCTCTTTCAGGTGTCTTGTGTGTACTCCTCTTTCTCATCACCTTTTTCTATCTTTTCTCATCATAAAAGTTCATGCGGGATTTGTCAACTGCTTTTTTGTCCTAACAGCTTTAAAATGTTCTGGTAGATATATCCACGCAGGATACCAGGTTCTAAATCTAACTCCATCTTTTTTTCGGTGGCGATACAGTACATAAAGTAAACAGAGAGCTGTGTCTCTAATGCTGCGCGCTGCAAAAAGACATTCTCCTCCCGGATGAGTCCCTCTTTTACACCGGCTTTCACAAGGTTGTCAAGCGTCTCATTCTTCTCACTCGCGCACCGCTGCCTCTTTACCTCCTCGAATTCATCTTTGAGGTTTTTCGGGATTCCATAGGATTCGAGCACGATCTTGATCAGGAAAAAGACTCCCTGCTTCTCCTTCACCTGCTCCTCGATGAAATCCATGACTTCGTTTATTTTTTCACAGAATCCATGGTCGCTCTCTGTAATCGCTTTCAGCTTCTCCACGCAGGTCTGTGCATAATACAGGACGGAGGAGGAGATAATCTCTTCCTTGGACGAAAAATATTCGTATGCCGTCCCTTTTCCGATCCCGGCGCGTCCCGTGATATCGGATACCTTTAAGACCTTGATATCATTTCCTTCATTGATCAGGTCGACCACGGCGCGGTACATAGCAAGCACTTTTTCCGGTGGGTTCAATAATAATTTTTCATTCATTACAGTTCTTCCTCCACCATGCTCTTCTTACGGTTTAATGCATCATAAATACAAGGCACAACAATCAATGTCAGCAGTGTACCGTAAACCATACCACCTACTGTTACGATCGCCATCGGCTGCATCATCTCAGAGCCGTTTCCAAGTCCGACCGCCATCGTGGACATGGACAGGATCGTTGTCAGGGCTGTCATTAAGATCGGACGGAGTCTCGTCTTACCGGATTCGATGATCGCATCACGCTTCTCCATGCCTCCCCGGCGCAGCTGGTTGATAAAGTCTACCATAACGATACCGTTATTTACAATGATTCCGGCGAGCATGACAAATCCGATCATCGCCACAACGCTGACTTCGTTTCCGGTAAAGTACAGGGCAAACAGACCACCTGTAAACGCAAGTGGGATGGTAAACATAATGATAAACGGCGAAAGCAGTGACTGGAACTGTGCCACCATAATCAGGTAAATAAAAATCACAGCAAGCAACATCATCAGATACAGCTGGTTCATCGCATCCGCGATCATCTCATCTTCCCCTGCCATCTCAACGGAATATCCTTCCGGGAGATCTAATTTGTCCAGCTCTTTCTGGATGTCATTACTTACAAGGCTGACATTGTGATCTGCATCAATTTCCGCTGTCACGCTGATGTATCTCGTCTGCGCATCTCTCTGGATGGTGGAAAGCGTGTAGCCCTCCTCAAACGATGCGATATCCGAGAGCGCCACTTCTGTCTCATTTCCCTCTCTGTCTGTGTAAGTGAAGGTTAAGTTCCGGATATCATCCAAGGTAGGATCTGCCTGTTCCTCGCTCTGTACATAAACCTTGTAATCATTTAAGTCAGTCGAAATCGTGGTCGCAGATGTGGCAGATGCCATTTTGGCATAGACAAGCTGGAACACCTGCGCAGTTGTCATGCCGTATCCCGCTGCCTTCTCCTTGTCCACAACAACCGTAAAGGATGGGGTTGTATTGTCCAGGCCATCATCCACATTGGCTGTTCCTTCTGCCTGCTCCACGATCGTTGCCACCTGTCCTGCAAGCTCCTGCAGCTTATCGATATCATTTCCCTTAATATTAACGGTAATGCCGCTTCCTAAGAACGAGGACATATCCGATGCGGAAGTACTCGTCGCCACTTTGCAGTCGAGATCCTTCGTCAGCTCGTCAAGCTGCGCGATCACATCCTCACTCTTTACTTTTGCGTTTTCATCTAAGATCAGATACATGGAGATACTGTCGTCAGAACTGCTTCCCATCATCGACAGGGCACTTCCTCCTGCCATCGCACCGACGGTCTCGACGCCGTCTATCGTGCATGCTTTCTCCACCACTTCGTCAGCCATTGCTGTCAGCTCGTCAAAAGTGAGCGTCTCATCATCCTTCGCTGAGATTGTGGCACTGATCTGGTTCGTCTCCATCTCCATATCCATGAAGGAATATCCTCTGGAAAAAGCTGCCACAGCACTGATTACAAGCAGTGCGATTACTCCGATGAAAACAACTGCTTTAAAGCGGAGCGCAAGGTTTAATACTTTTCCATATGCTTCTTTTACTTTTTCAAAGAAGTTATGCTTTATTTCCTTCGTATTCTTCAAAAGACCTGCTGCCATCATCGGCACGAAAGTCAGCGCGACAAGAAGGCTGGCTCCTAATGTGTAGGCGATCGTAAGACCGATATCCACAAACAGCTGCCTTGTAATACCCTCTGTGAAAATGATCGGAGCAAATACGCACACCGTCGTCAGGGTTGATGCGATAATGGAACCTGTCACCTGACCGGCTCCTTCCACAGCTGCTTTCCGGATGGAATAGCCTTCTCCCCGTAACCGGTAAATATTCTCAATTACGACAATCGAATTGTCCACGAGCATACCGATTCCAAGTGCCAGTCCGGACAGGGAAATCACGTTTAAAGTAATATTGGTAAAATACATCAACACAATCGCAAAAATAACACTTAACGGGATCGAGCATGCGATTACAAGTGTAGGTTTTATATCTTTCAGGAACAACAGTAATACAATGATCGCAAGAATGGCTCCGACAATCATATTTTCAAGTACGGACTGTACGATCATACTGATATAGATTCCCTGGTTCATCAGGACGCTTAAATGCAGTCCTTCGTTCTCATTTTCCAGACTGTCAAACTTCTTCAATACCGTGTTTGTCACATCTCCGGTGGAATATCCGGTCTGCTTCTCAATCGAAAGCATCACCGCCGGATTGCCGTTGACCTTCGAATAGGAATCCCCGGAATTATCAATGTATTCCACGTCTGCCACATCAGACAGACGGATTGGCTCGACTCCATCCATTCCAAGGTCTAAAAGCACCAAATTCTCAAGATCTGCCTTGGATTCCACCTCATCGCCGACGCGGACGAGATACTGTTCTTCCCCCTCTGTCACATAACCTGCCGGCATGGAGAAGTTCTGTGCCACGAGAAGATTTTTGAGTGTATCCATCGTCAGGATATTGTTCAGGTCTGCGGAATCCTTTGCAGTCTCCTTCGCACTGTCGAGCTGGCTCTGTCCCTGCTCGAGCTGGCTTGCCGCGATCGCAAGATCCGCATATCCCTTGCTCATCTCCATAATTCCGGAAATCTGGGATTTATTTAACGTCTTCATCGCATCGTCTAACTGCGTCTTACCGTCTGTCACCTGTGTCTGTGCAGATTCGATGGTCGCGATTCCTGCTGCAATCTGTGTCTTGCTGGCTGTAAGCTTTGCGATGGCTGCCGGGATATCCTGATAAGCGGTCAGTGTCACACCAGCACTGGAAAATGACGCTGCCTGGCTCATTAACATGACGTTGATGTCATCTAACTTGGACTGTAACGTTAGGATCTGTGCACTGATATCATCCTCGCTTGTATAGGCCGTTCCCGCCTGTGCATTCACCTGCGCGATGACTTTCTGCTCCATATAGCTGACAAAATCAGCCTCGCTTATGCTCGTCTTATATTTATAAAACAGATCCGGATCTGCCTCTAATGTCTCTAATGCTGTCTTTAACTGCGCTGCCTGTTCTGCGGACACGGTTCCGCTGTTCACGGCGTATTCTAACGCCTCATCGACTGTCTTTCCGGTTGTCTCACAGATACCCCAGACCGCCAGTACATACAGCTTGGCGGAATATAACTGGCTGGCTCCTGCCTTTGCCTGGTCTACCGTATCCTTTAACTGCTGTAAACCGTCAATTGCGCTCTGTAACTGTATGGCTCCCTCGTACGTCTGCTGTAACGTGGCGATCACGCCGTCCATGGAAGACTGGGATGTCTTTAACTCTGAAAGCTTCTCCGTCAGATCTGCCTCTGTCTGAAACAGCTGGATCTTGTTATTCGTGATCTCGTTGCTTGCCGCGCCAAGCTGTTCTTCCATCTGGCTCTGACCCTCTGCAAGCTTCTTCTTCCCGCTCTCGATCTGTTCCGATGCCTTATCAAGCTCTTTCTGTGCATCGGCAAACTGTGCGTCGATCTGTTCCTGGATTCTGTCATTTAACGCATCAATCTTCTCCTGATCCATCGTCACCTGAAGATTCGTATCCAGAACGCCGGTTGCCGTCACAGACGCAACACCTTCGATACTTTCTAACACCGGAAGCAGCTCGTTGTCCACATAGTTGGAGATTTCTGCCTGATCTTTTCCATCTACATCAACTGACGCGATCATGACCGGCATCATATCCGGGTCGATCTGCATCATCATCGGTGTTCCAACACTGTCCGGGAACTGTCCCGTCAGCTGGTCTAAGCTCTGCTGAATCTCAATCATCGCCGAATCCATATTCGTGCTCTGTTCGTATTCCAGAATAACCATGGAATAGTTGTCATACGACATCGAACTTACATTATTAATATTCGACGTTGTCGCCATGGATGCTTCGATCGGTGCTGTCACATCCTTCTCCACTTCCTCCGGGCTTGCCCCGATATCTGTCGTCACTACAATCACATACGGCAGATTCATCGCCGGAAGCAGGTCTGTCGTCATCTTCGTAAACGAAACCACGCCTAAGACGATGACTAATACCACGGCTACTAATACGGTGTACGGACGCTTTACGCTGTATTTTGAAATCATAATTCCTCCTTGTTTTGCGAAGCAAAATGCGACTGCCTTTGCAGGAGCACGCCCTGCAAGCCGGGCATAGAATTTGCCTCCTTGCATCTAAAAACCGACCGGTCGGTCGGCTGATTGGTTTTAGTTTACACCATTTGCTGGAAAATGCAATGCGTCCGGTAATTTTTAATATTTTTTTTAGATTTTTTGATTATTTACACTTCCTCTGTCAATCCTTTTTCCGTCAGCCTGTATACTTTGCCACAGACCTCGCGGATGTACTTCCTGTCATGCGAGATACTGATAATGGCTCCCGGAAAGCTGCTTAACATGTTCCGGATGACCGGGCCTGACAGCGGGGAAAAATTTCTTGTCGGCTCATCTAAGAGCAGGACGTTCGCTCCGGACAGGCTCATTTTCAGCAGAAAAATCTTTGCTTTCTGACCGCCGGAAAGCTCTGCGATCGGGTGATCCATCTCATCCGCCGTATATTTGAGCGATCCGAGAAACGTTCTGATTCTCGTCCGCTCCTCCTTCTCCCCTGTCTGATCCAGATAGTCGACCGGCGTGATCTGCATATTTAAAAGATCCTCGTAATTCTGCGGCATGTACTCTGCGTGGATGTCCGTTCGTTCTGTCATCTGCTCTGCCATTTTTTTCAAAAGTGTCGTTTTTCCGCATCCGTTCTTTCCCGTGATACAGATTTTCTCCGGTCCGCGCACAAGAAGTCCGATGTGCTCTGCAAGGACACGTTCCCCATCCTGTGTATACAATTTTTCCAGTTCATAATCCAGTACGGTTTTTCCGTTGGGAATTGTCTGGGACTTCTCCCCAAGCTTGAAAAAGATTGCCTCCTCCTGCTCCGGCATCTCAGTCATCTGCTCATTTTCCCGCTCAAACCGGCGTTCCATGGATTTGACCGCATGCATTTTCTTTTTTAACAGTCTGCCTCCTGCGGGATTCTGTCTGCTGATCGTCTCCTGTGCATAATCCACGCTCTGATAGATCCGCTTTAATTTTTCTTCCTGGATTTTCTGTTCCCTTCTCTCGCTCTCCGCCTGTCTTTCCTGGTTTGCAAATTGACGCAGGCGTTCCTCTTTGTATTGCAGATAGGGCATTTTGGCGACGGTATATCTGCTTACGGTTTTCCTTCTGATCTGCTCAATATGGATCACCATGTTCGCGGTGTGCTCGATTAATGTCTCATCATGGGAAATGAACAGTACGGCGTGCTCAAATTCCTTCAGGAACTGTTCTAACCATTCGAGCGTCTCAAGGTCGATGTCATTCGACGGCTCATCCAACAAAAGGACGGTTGGCTCCTGCATGAAGATTCTCATGAGCTGGGCTTTCACTTTCTCTCCACCGGATAAGGTCTGCATCTGCTGTTCCCGGTAATAGAAATCGGACGGGACATGAAACTCTGATGCAAGTCTTGCGAGTTCTTTCGGTGTCTGGTCGAAGAAGTGTTCCTCCTCCAGGAAGTATTCGCAGACGGTCAGGCGCTGTTTCTCCTCCGGCAGTTCCTGCGGGAGGTAGGACAGGCGCTCTCTGTTTCTTATGATCTCACCTTCCACCTCACAGTAATCCTCGATGAGGGACGGATTGTAGATGCATTTGAGAAGGGTGGATTTGCCGTTGCCTTCTTCGCCGATGATGACGGCTTTGTCGCCGGGGTTTAGGGTGCAGGAGAAGGATTTTAAAATGGGGCGGAGGTCTTTTCTGTGGGTCAGGGTTAGATTTTTTATCTGTAACATAGATTTATGCTCCTTTTCTTCTTGCGAGTGAGGGCGAAACTCTTGCGGAGGCTGTGTGGGCGTGGAGTTGGGGGCGCTCTGGTAAAAAACACGCTCCCGCTCCGTGTCGCTCGCAGCGGTACTAAGCTTCCAGCCCCGGTCGTCATGCCCTGGCAAGCCGAAGCCTGCCGACCGTGTCTGGAAGCTAAGGACCGGCGGCTCCCCAAGGTTTTTTACCAGAGCGCCCCCAACTCCACGCCTGCGACAGGTTTTTGAAGAGTTTCGCTTGGGAAGCCGTCAGGAAAGTTTCTGGGCTTTTGGTTACAGAATTTTGAGATAGTTCTGGTTTTTCAGAATCATTTTCCGTAATAAAAAAGCCTGCTTCAGTGGTTCTGAAACAGACTTCGATAAAAATCCAATTTAAAGTGCGGTATTGATGGTGGATTTGCTGGTTATGATTCGATTAAAGTCCTGTCAATATCCGTATTGCGTTGCTACATCGCAAACCTGCAATTCATGATCGTGATCTACATGCGCATCACTCGGCGGTCTTATTATTTTGTGATTTCATCACTCAATCACTTCGCCGTTCGCCAAAAGTGAACAAGCTCTCTCATTATATCATTCTCTTGATCTGCCTGCACTTTACGTGGCAGTTCTGTGATTTTCTAAGCTGCGCATAGTTTGAATAGCAATTCTTATTTTCTGCACTACGTTGTTGAAATAATTGGAATATAAGTCGATAATCTGTTTCAGGGCACAAAAAATAAGCCTTTTTTCGGCTTCCATTTTCAGTTGCCTTGTATTGTCATCGATTATCTGTTCAACATTCCACATTCACCTTCACGTATGTGCCTTTCTTTTTTTCTTATGTTTTATGATACTCTGAAAGTGGGTTTTGTCAAGTTTTTTTAGTACGGTTCCTGCTTTACACTTCCACAATTAATATGTTTTCATCTCCGGCAGGTGCTTCCTGTCTGATTTTTCCATTTTCAAAGAATACCGCACCGCCACTGGCGAGTTCCTCCTCATCACCGTTTAAACATACCGAATTTACCAGCAGGACTTTCGAACCTGCTTTTAACGACTGTCTGGCATACTCGTATTTGATTCGTTCATTCCACTCTTTTGCGGCAAAATCAGTATACACCGGCCACAGCACCAGCTCTGCATCCAGGGCTTTCACTTTTGATGCATTTGTATCATCCCAGAGGTCTCCGCACAGTCCAACTGCAACTGTTTTTCCATGGCAGGAAAACTTTGTAAACTCCGTTCCCTCCGCATAGTGTTCATCTGCGAACGGCTCTTTCCATTTCAAAAGACTGAACGATCCATTTGGCCTCATCCTCTGAAATGTGCATGATTTCTTTTATCTTTTCCACGATCTCTGCTTCAGACAGATTCAATTTCCTGCATGTCTCAATAATTCCAGATATTTTTCCCTGCTCTATCCCCTGCTCCAAAGCTGTTTCCCAGATTCCTTCACCCAAATTACACATTTCCGCCAGCCTCTCTTTCTTCTCATAATCCAAATCTATCCCAAATTCTTTTTCCAGTATCGCTTCCTTTTCTGAAAGTTGTAAATCTCTTCCGAAAATCGTTCCAAGGAAGCGATGTAATTCCTGATTCTGATCCTCTGTCACCTTCCTGCCAAGACGGATGATCACCAGATTCAGGACGCTGTAGCATTCTTTCCATCTGGAATATCCGATAATATCTTCTTTTTTCAAAATTATCTTGTTCAGACTATTTTCCCTTGCATTCATGCATATCCAGATTGAATAAACCTTCTTTATATTATTATAATGCGGAATTTTAAATTCTCTGTCCAACTGAGATGATATTTCTCTCGCAGCATAAAAGATTCCCCTCATCTCGATATCATAAAGTGTCGGTTCTTTCTTTTGCAGTTCTATATTTACAATCACTTTCGCCAGATCCTGATGCATTCTGACATAGAATAGAACATCAAAATAGACCACACCCTCATTGTGTACCTTTTTCTCCGTATTCATGCCGGAGATTTCCGTTGTTCCATCTTCCCTCTTTTCATTCGTAAGTCCCTCTTCTACTGGTGTTGCGCCCACGGAAGGATTCCCCTCAATCAGCTTTTCCACCTCTTTGGGATCTAACCCTTCAAATTCTTTCACCGTTCTGACAAGAATATTTGCCAGAAACGGTTTCTGCGAAATGAGCCATTTTGCATTCTCATCGTACTGCTCCTGCAAACTGACACTCTGCATCATTGCCCGCATGCTTGCCATTATAATCCTCCAGTCCTTATGGCAGGGCTTTTTCCTTCGAAAAATCCTGCTTTTGTAAAATTTGTGAAATAAAAGCATAGATTTTCTGAAGTAATGCTTATGAATAAAAAGACTAAGATAATTCTATCTTGGTAAAGATCAATATTCCCATTATAAAGCGGAAATATTGGAAAATAATATGCTTTGCTCAGATTATAGCAGACAGCTATCCGGAATGCAAAGA
>CAKRFH010000071.1:0-16109 GCA_934320555.1 uncultured Roseburia sp. | reverse complement strand
AAACCCCAGTTTTAGTAACCCATTCCTGTATCCGTCTTCTTCATTATCTTCACCAGACGGCTAGTTCCAAGTCTGTCTGCACCAAGACGGATAAATTCTTCCGCATCATCGAAGGAAGAGATCCCTCCTGCTGCTTTCACCTTCACATTGGCTCCGACATGCTTTCTCATCAGCTCTACATCTGCAAACGTAGCACCTGCAGTGGAGAATCCGGTGGATGTCTTGATGAACTCGGCGCCTGCATTTGTCACGATCTCGCACATCTTAATCTTCTCTTCGTCTGTCAGAAGGCATGTCTCGATAATGACCTTTAAAATCTTTCCGTTGCATGCTTCATGGATCTGTCTGATCTCATCTTCCACTTCAGCAAATCTTTTATCTTTTAAGAAACCAATATTGATCACCATATCGATTTCCTCTGCACCGTTTGCAATGGCATCCTTTGTCTCGAATATCTTTGTTGCGGTTGTGTGGTAGCCATTCGGGAAACCGATAACGGTACAGATTGGAAGCTTTCCTTCCACATATTCTGCAGCCTGTTTCACATATGCTGCCGGGATACATGCGGATGCACATCCATATTTGATTCCATCGTCTAAGATTTCTTTGATCTCAGCCCAGGTTGCTGTCTGTGAGAGTAATGTGTGGTCTACTTTGCTTAATACGTCTTTCTTTTCCATAATTCTTCCTTTCATCTGTCGCATTGCTTTCCGATATCGATTTATAAGCCCTGTACGATCTGTTATTTTACTGTTTCTGCCTTTGCGCTAACTATATTTTTCAATGGTATTCAACCTGCGGTCTTTATTCCTATTTGAGTTGTTCTAACAAGGATGTTCCGATCGTATTCTCCGGCATCTGTACATTAAAATTGTCCGCGGCGGTCGCACCGATCACTGCAAATGTATCGGTGTCCTTTAATCTTCCTGATCCCTTCATAGATGGGGAATATGCGATAAACGGAACCTGCTCCCGTGTGTGGTCAGTTCCCGTGTAGGTCGGATCATTTCCGTGGTCTGCTGTGATAATCAGAAGATCCTCTTCCCGCAGAGCCCCAAGCAGCTCTCCAAGCTTCACATCGAAACGCTCTAATTCTTCTGCGTAACCTTTGACATTTCTTCTGTGTCCCCACAGTGCATCAAAATCTACCAGATTGACAAAGCAAAGTCCGGTAAAATCTCTGCCTGCGATCTCGATTGTCTGCTCCATTCCATGGACAGAGCTCTTCGATTTATTTGATTCCGTGATTCCTTCCCCGTCAAAAATATCACTGATCTTTCCAACGGAGATTACCTCATATCCGGCATCTTTTAATGCGTTCAATGCAGTTCTTCCATACGGCTTCAGTGCGTAGTCATGACGGTTGCTGGTACGTTTGAACTCGCCTTTCTTCCTTCCGACGTATGGGCGTGCAATGACACGTCCAACTTTCCACTCGTCTTTCATTGTAAGCTCCCGCGCGATCTCGCAGCAGCGGTACAGTTCATCTAACCCGAATGTCTCCTCGTTTCCACAGATCTGGAGTACCGAATCAGCGGATGTATACACGATCATGTGTCCGGTTGCGATCTCTTCCTCTGCGAGCTCGTCCAAAATCTCTGTTCCGCTGGCACTCTTATTTCCAATGACTTTGTGTCCGGTTCTCTTTTCCAGCTCCTCGATCAATTCCTTCGGGAAGCCCGTCTCAGTAAAAGTCTGAAATGGGGTTGTGATATGAAGTCCCATCATCTCCCAGTGTCCGGTCATCGTATCCTTGCCGATACTCGCCTCGTTCATCTTTGTAAAATATGCCAGCGGTTTCTCCACCGGGGCAATATTCTTCAATTCCTTGAGGTTCGCGATTCCAAGCTTCTGCATGTTTGGAATATGCAGCCCACCCATTGTCTCTGCAATATGTCCTAATGTATCCGTTCCTGCATCGTGATAATCAGCTGCATCTTTTGCATTTCCGATTCCACAGGAATCAATTACAATCGTAAAAATTCTTTTATACTTCTTTACTTCCATATTGTTTCCTTTCTTTTCAGGCTGCCAGATGTTTTACGCTTTCTGTTTTTCCCGGTCTGCCCGGATCAGTTTGCGGATTGCCTCCACACCGACCTTGATTGCAGACTCTGTATCATGCACGATCGGATTCTCCATTCCAAACGCATTTCTCTCCTGATTGCCCACAACCAGGAAATCTGATCCACAGCGCACTCTAAGATGCGCTGCCACAATAAAAAGTGCCGCTGATTCCATCTCGGAGGCCTTGCATCCCAAACGTTTCCACGCCTCCCATTTGTTCAGAAGCTCATAGCTGACCGGCATTCTCTCCGGCTCATGCTGTCCGTAGAATGCATCCTTACACTGTACCACTCCGGTATGATAGGTATAGCCAAGCTCCCTTGCCGCTGCGGCAAGCGCATTCGCCACCTCAAGATCTGCCACCGCCGGATATTCGATCGGTGCGTACTCGCGGCTGGTTCCCTCCATGCGGACTGCTCCGGTTGCAACTACAATGTCGCCGCCCTTCACATCAAGATCAATCCCGCCGCACGTTCCGACACGGATAAATGTATCCGCACCGCACTGTACCAGTTCTTCCATAGCGATAGAAGCAGACGGTCCACCGATGCCGGTCGAAGTCACGCTGACCTTCTCCCCATCCAGATAACCTGTATAAGTCACGAATTCCCTGCTGTCAGCCACCAGCTTTGCATCGTCAAAGTGCTTTGCAATTTTCTCACATCTCTTCGGATCACCCGGCAGGATCACATAGCGCCCCACATCCCCCGGTCTGATCTGCAAATGATATTGTAATCCGACTTCTCCTGAATAATTCTGCATGGCAAAAAATCTCCTTTTATCTATCGGTCGTTCTCCATTCTCCAGCTGATGCATCGCTGCAGATACTCCACGTACTCCGGATTCTTGCACATTCCCTTTCCGGCAGTATCGGAAATCTTGGCGACATCCATTCCGTTACATTTCGTTGTCTTCATGACGATATTAAGCGGCTCCTCATCGGTGTCGTTGGAAATATAAGTACCGATTCCGAATGCCACCTTGACACGTCCTGCAAAATATGCCGCAATATCGTTGGCTCTCTTAAAGTCCAGACTGTCGCTGAATAACAGTGTCTTCGTCTTCGGATCAATGTCTAGACTCTCATAGTGGCGGATCATCTTATCTCCCCACTCAAGCGGATCGCCGCTGTCATGACGGACACCTGAGAACAGTGTCGCATAGGTCAGCTGGAAATCCCGTAAGAAACAGTCTGTTGTGATTGCATCGGTCAGTGCGGTTCCATTTAAGATCCCGTATTCCTTTACCCAGGCATCTAATGCATACCAGTTCGAGTAGGCAGGATTATGCTTGTGATTTCCCTGACCGACACACATGATCCACTCATGTGCCATCGTTCCAACCGGTGTGATATTGTACTTCTTAGCGAGATAAACATTCGAAGTTCCGACGAATTTGGAATCCGGATACTGGTTCTCATTGAGCTTCTCCACAGCAAGCTCCTGCGCTTCCGCTGAAAGTCTTCTTCTTAAACCGAACTCGCTGAATAACCCAAGCTTATAAGTGCCCTCTTTTAATAAGGAAATCTTTTCATCCAGACGTCTTTCAAAACTTGTAAGAAGATCTTCGTACTGATATGCCATGCGGAAATAAACCTCATTGACAATCGCAAGCGTCGGGATCTCATACATGGATGTGTTCAGCCAGGTTCCGAATGTCTCAATTGTAAGTCCGCATGGTGCATTTTCCGTGATAACAAAATCCTCATAGCGAGGCTGCCACAGTCTTAAGAAATCGACATAGCTGCCCTTCATCCATTTCACCTGATGCAGATACTCTAATTCTTCCTCTGTGAAGCGAAGCTCACAGTAAGATTTAATCTGCGCCTTTATCTCTTCCACCATCTCATGTGTGAAATGTACATCGGTATTTCTGCATTTAAAAGACCAGGTCGTCTTGTAATCGGAAAACTGATGATAGATACACTGTCCCATGGAAAACTTGTACATATCTGTTTCTAATAAACTTGTAATAATCGGATTTAATAACATTTTCTTTTCCCTTTTTTTGATACAATTTTTCAACTCATTATTTGAATCATAGACGCGTTTTTCTGCAATGTCAATGCGTTTTTGCCGAAAAAACGCGGCTTTCCCGGAATTTCATATAAAAATAGTCGCTTTGGGGTTGGTATTTTCTTTTTCAAAACATTATAATAAAGTTACCGTCAGATGGTACATTCTTTTCACGATCTGACAGATTTCAATTTTTTATTGGGGGAAATGAACAATGGACATGAATGAATTACAAAAAGATCCAAAAATGTTAGAGCTGGTGAAAGCGATCGGTGAGCAGATGCGCGCCCGCAGCAAACAGGAGCAGGCAGAAAAAGCTAAAAATTACCAAATTTTAAATGAACATGTGAAAAAAGGACAGATCCTTTTCACCGGATCTTCCCTGATGGAGCAGTTCCCGATCGCAGAAATTGCCAGAAATCACGGCGTAGAAAAACTGGTCTACAATCGCGGTATCGGCGGCTATACAACCGATGATTTCCTTGCCAACATTGATACGGTTCTTTTCGATCTGGAACCTTCCAAAATATTTATTAATATCGGGACGAACGACATGAACATCCGCGAGGATGGAGAAGACTGGAACACCCATCTGCTCACGAACTACGAGACCATTTTAAACCAAATCAAAGAACGCCTGCCGGAAACCGAAGTCTACATGATGGCTTATTACCCTGTAAACCCGGTTGTGGCAAGCGATGAGGTCAAAACCTATATGCTCCAGGTCCGCACCAACGAGAATCTGCAGATGGTCAACCGCCAGATGGAAGAGCTTGCCGCAAAATATCACTATCATTTCATTGATTGCAACGATGGGCTCTGCGACGAAAACGGCAACCAGAAAAAAGAATTCACAAAGGAAGGGCTTCATATGTTTGCGAATGCTTACGAAGTTGTCTTTCAGAATCTTGTGCAGTATATCTAAGATATTCCGAAAATCTAAAAATCATAAAGGGAGTCTCCTGTCTTACGGATCCAGAATTCCATCACTGCTGTAATTCTGGATCCGGATTTTGTAGTCCTTCTGACTCTGGTTATAGGCATTCACACGTTCTTCCAGCATACGGGTTGCATCTAAGCATATAATGCTAATGACTTTCTCCCGGAAATACCACGCTCCGTGAAATTCATATATTTTTCTGTGACATTCCTTTGGAATAACATAATTCTTTTGCTTTTTGATATACGTGGGTAGCGTTGATCTGTAACTGCTCTTTACTCAGGGTACCATTCTTCAAGGCGTTTCGTATATCGTCATAATCTGCTTTACATCCAGGCATGATCAGGTCACCACCTGCCTTCATGATTTCTGAAGCAATAGCAGGACGATGGAGAGACGCCTTGTCATGGGACATTGCTATAAGCCAATCGGTCATGACAATTCCTTTGTATTCAAATTCACTTCTGAGAATATCATTGATTAATCCACGATGCTCGGATGTGTGTATGCCATTTAATAAATTGTATGATGTCATTAATGCATGCGGAGAAGATTCTTTTATACAAATACCAAATCCTTTCAGATAGATTTCGCGCATGGCTCTTTCACTTAAGATACTGTTGCTGGCGTATCTGTTTTTCTCCTGATTGTTTGCTGCATAATGTTTAATAGTTGTACCACATCCAGGATGCTTCTGAACACCGCGGGTAATAGCCGCAGCAATCTTTCCGGAAATAACTGGATCTTCTGAGTAATACTCGAAATTACGCCCACAGCGGATGCTTCTGTGAATGTTAAGTGCAGGAGCCAGCCATAAATGAACGCCAAAACGTTCCATTTCATCGCCTACAATATCACCATATTTTTCAGCAAGCTCTTCGTTAAAACTCTGTGCGATAGCAGTTCCAACAGGAATGGCAGTAGCATACTGATATTCCAGTTTCTGCCCTTTCTTAGGTTTTGAAGAAGCACCGAGTAGTTTCATGAGTATGCGCACTGGCCATGGAATATAAGGCAGAAAACTTGCGGGAATGGCACTGTTACCTACAGCGTGGGCTCCTGACTCATCGCGATAAAATTTTTGTGCAAGGCGAAGACCTGCCGGTCCATCAGCCATTACAAGCGTCGGAATACCCTTTTTTGTGAGCAATCTAGTGGTTTCTCCACCTCCGCCCGCAACCAGTGTACTGCCTGTTCCAATTACACCGGCACCACCTTTCGGATTAAAACCACCGACTACTGTGTAAACAAGCTCTTCATCGGATAAGGAACGGATCGTATCATCAATTTCTTTGGCATGGTCATATACCACTTCACGTATTGTAAAGTCAGAAGCAGACAACTGGATCGTGTATTTTGGCTCAGCCGGAATATCAGACTTACAGTCAGGCTTCCATTCCTGGAAATCCGGTTTGCCAAGACAATTTCTGGTTTTTAAGGTGACTACATCATCCGCTAGTTTAATGACAGCAACAGGTTCTGTTTTTTCGCTGCTATTTCCTACGCGAACCACATAATTACCTTTTTCAAGTACGAATGCTTCTCTGTCTTCGTCATAAGAAGCCATATCTGACAGAGAAAAGGAAAGAGTCAGTTCCTGTGATGCACCAGGAGCCAAAGCACTCGTTTTGCTCCATCCGGCCAGCTCCTGATATGGTTTATCCAGTTTCCCTAAAGGAGCGGATACATATACTTGTAATACTTCCTTGCCAGAATATCTGCCGGTGTTCGTTACGTTTGCATGAATTTTAATGTTGTCATTTTTTGAAGTGACAGCCATAACAGAAAAATCAAAGTCTGTGTAAGATAATCCAAAACCAAAAGGAAATAGAGGTTTTTTATCAATGGTATTAAAATAACGATATCCGACATAAATACCTTCGTTATATCTTGTGTCGTTCATATCTCCAAATTCACCAATAGAGCAATAGTCCTTCCATGCAGCCCAGGTTGTGGTCAGTTTTCCGGATGGATTTGTTTTGCCGAGAATAATATCTGTTAAAGCACATCCTGTTTCCACGCCTAACTGGGACAGGAGCAGAATATTTTTGACGTTCTCTAATCCGGATAGATCAACCGCTCCTCCAACATTAAGTACAAGTAAGAATTTTGCATATTTTTCCTGCAGCCTCAGAATGTCTCTCTTTTCGGTTTCGCTGATCAGAATATCGCCAGCTACAGGATTTCTGTCACCACCTTCTCCGGAAATGCGTGACAATACATAGACGGCAAGCTCTCCATCACCATCAAGTGGGAGGTCATATTCTGGTTCCGGCATAATAACTCCCATACCTTCCATTGCAGCCATAGTATGTTTTTTCTTAGCAAGAGCTTTGATACTTTTCACAAATTCTTTATTTGCTTTTTCCAGCACCTTATCATAACTGTCGAGCCAGGTACTGGTAGTGATTGTAAAACCGGCTGTTTTTAATGCCTCTTCTACTGAAACGGAATAACGGGAATTAACTTCGCCTGAGCCGGTTCCACCTTTTACAGTGTGACGGATTCCGTTTCCGTAGGCAGCAATTTTTCCTGGTGCCATAATGGGAAACTGCCCATCACGTTTCAGGAAAAGAGTACATTCTGCCAATGTTTCACGCAGTATACCAATATGTTTCTTTTCGTAATCGAATAACTCCATTTTCATTGCCTCCGTATTATTTACATATTTTTCATTTGCTACATTTTCCCCAAATATATGCTTGATAATCTAGATTTTACTGTATAAAATATAGAAGAACAATGTTATTTCATCAGTATAATGACAAAAGAGTATCATTTCCACGAATGGTGTATCAATATGTATGATAAAATTATAAGCTATGTTAATAAAAATGAAATCGTCCATTTACAGGAGAAGTATTCCGGCCCGTATGACAATAATGAATTTCTTAATATAAGTAAAACATCTGAGCCAGGATATCAGCGTTTATCCGGCGATCTGTTGATGATGTGTGTAAAACATTTGCCTGCAGCACAAAGCAATCTTCTTATTACACCTGAAAAAACATCCTGCGTACATGTTACCTTTAACCAGAACAATAGCATAGAACTGCATAGACACAATTATATTGAAATGGTATATATTGTTGAAGGTGAACTGGATTTTATTATCGAGGAAAAATATTGCAGGTATAAAAAGGGTGATTTCTGCATTATAAACCAGAATGTATTACACAAAGAAATTATGCTAAAAGAATATGAAGCATTATATTTTGGGTTTTCAAAAGATTATCTCAAGGATCTGATCTATAATGAAAAGGGAAAACATGATTCTGTATCTTTGGAAAAATTTATCCAACGGAATGTGGGGGATACATTGGATATTGATTGCCTGGAATTTATACCGATAAGTGAGCGTGCCAACCGGCAGCTCTATGAACTATGTCTCTTATTGCTGACAGAATTATTGGAACGCCAGGCGGGATATAAAGAATTTGTTTGTGGTTACATTAAAAGGATTTTCAGTAAATTACAGGATTATTCTTTGTATTCATCAAACAATATATATTATACGATTGACGATTCAGCTCACCTATTCAAAGATACATTGTCGTATTTGCAAAAACACAAATACAAGGTAACAAGAAACGAACTGTCCGCTGCACTTAATTATAATGGAAATTATATTGGTGAAGTTTTTATGAAATATACAGGGGTAACCATAGCTTCCTATATAAGAAACATGTGTCTTCAGGAGGCCTCATATCTGCTTTTGAATACAGATATGAAGGTAACACAAATTATAAATCAGCTTCATTATGAAAATAAAACTGCGTTTTACAAATTATTCTCAGACAAATATGGAATGACGCCTGTAGAATATAGGAAGCATTTCGGGAGGGAAAAGGCACTTTAGCGCGTCTCTTCCAGATATGTCTGTACCCGGTTCTGTATAATCTGCATGGTCTCCTCTGCCTGCTTTTCTCCGGAGAAATAACGCATTGCCTCCTCTTCCACAATCTCTGTGATCCTGGTTGGAATATTTCCATAAACAGCATTGGTATCCAAAATCATATTTTTTGCCTTTTCTACGGTCTCTCTGTCTAATGGTTCTTCTACTCTGATATCAAAGTAATCATCCGCTATTTCCTTCTGTGCTTTTTCACAAAGCGCATCAAATTTCGCCCTGCCGGCTGAGAAACCACGGTCTAAGTATTCCATTGAATAGTCATCCGGTTCTGTATAAAAAGTTTTGATAAAATCCCATGCCGCCTTTTTGTCCCGGCAATTATTTGTAATCCCGATCAGGTTCCGCATCAGAAGCTGCGCCCCAGTTCCAGTTTCAGATGGATACCCGATAAAATTCAGCTGTTCATCCGCACCGGACACCGCCACATACAACGCCAGATTGCCAAATTCTGCCAGATACAGCTCACTCAATGCAGACCTCTTCTCCCCGAACTGCCGATAACTGCTCTCTCCATCCGTCTGCTGCACTTCCTCCGGAAAGGCATCCGTGAAGTGTAAAATCTCAGCAAACCGTTCACTGTCAAACGAACAGGTATGATTCTCCACATCGACAAGCGCTCCATATGCAAGCCTCATTGCAAAGTCAAATGCCTTTTGCTTATCCCATTCAGAACATAGCTGTTCCTCCCCATGCAACGTATCTGCAAAAGCACAGAGTTCCTCGAACGACCATCCCTCTTTCTCTCCGGTTTCTGCCGTTCTTCCGATCACGGTTCTCACAGAAAATCCAACTGGCAGGAACGCCAGCTCCCCATTCACTTCACACGCTTTGCAGATATTCGGCAGCAAATCGTTCTTTCCGAAATCGGTATCCATCAGGTCATACAAATTCTGGAAATTTCCTTTCTGTGCGTATTCCTTCATCGTTTCATACTCTGACCACCAGCTATTATCATCATACAGAAATACCATATCGATTCCGGAATCGGTATTCAACGCAAGTGTAAAATTGGACTTGATGTCTTCCGGATCCATTTCATCGCTGCTGTAATTCTGGATCCGGATTTTGTAGTCCTTCTGACTCTGGTTATAAGCATTCACACGTTCTTCCAGCATGCGGGTTGCATCTAAGCATGCAATGGTAATGACTTTCTCCTCTTCGGCATCCTCCTCTGTGATCTCCTTTAAAAGATGCAAAGCATAAGAGAACTCCCCATCTCTGTAATCTCTTTCCAGAACCGCGATGCTCCCGTCCGACAGCAGGCCAGTCTGGTATACCCGTGCACCGGAAATACCACTCTCCGTGAAATTCATATATTTTTCTGTTGTCTTTTCTGCCGGATGATACAGATACAGGTCTGACTGGTTCTGATAACACAATGTATCTTCCGTCCATGCACTCACAATCTCAGATGGAAGCGTCCATGCATGTTCCTTTTGCATGCCTTCCGGTGTGATAGGGATAATGGTATAAGAAGTTCCCTGTCCAATTGCTGTTGCACAGCTTCCATCTCCCAGCTGGATCAGCTTCCCCGCATCTTCCTGTACCATAATCTCGTTTTTTATGTTTCCGTCTGATCCGATCACAGAAATACAGACACTGTTTCCTCTTTTTTGTCCAATATAGACCATACCATCCCGGTCAACTGCCATCCCATAATAAATATCTGAACCAGGAATCGTCGATTCTCCTTTCACGCTGCCTGACAGATCCATTCTTCTGATGCACAGTACACCTGCTGCTCCATCCTCACCTGCACTGTCAGGTCTGTCAAAGCAGAGATCCACTTCCTCTTCGCCATTCATACACACGTCCCGCAGAAACTGTATCTCACCTTCCATTCCTTCTATGGTATCCAACAATCTCGTTTTCTCACCATCCGGCAT
Source organism: uncultured Roseburia sp. (assembly GCA_934320555.1). GTDB lineage: Bacteria > Bacillota > Clostridia > Lachnospirales > Lachnospiraceae > Roseburia. The sequence goes on along the minus strand of CAKRFH010000071.1, from coordinate 5,288 downwards.
CGAAACCATGTATAGTCCTGTCTTCTGTTTTCCCGCCTCCTCTTCTTCTACCGTATAAAACAGAAAATCCCCCTGCATTTTCACGAAATCAGCTTTCGCAATCTCTTCCTCCGGCAGATTAACTTCTTCCGCTTCGCGAAAATGGTGCAATCCGGAGTCTGACGCCCTCTTCTGCTCTTTCCCGCTTCCACAGGCCGCCAACGTTACAACTGCCATCATCACCAGTAAAAAAAGAACCTTTTTCCTATTTGTTGTCCTCTTCCATTTCTTATATTCCATCTTTTCATCTCGCTTTGCTGCATCGTTATTTTCAGTATAATTGATTCCTGTTCAAAATACAATTTGCCATTCCCAGTTAAAAATGCCAGGCAGACGATTTTTACTCATCTGCCTGGCACATGCTTCATGACAATACTTGACAAGTGAGTTCTTCCTCACTTGTAGAATGTTCGCAAATCATGCATTCTATTGTTACTGTAATGACCGGATTTTCTCCTCCAGTGCTTCAACATCAGCTCCATACTTAAGTTCCCAGTCCTCCTTCAGAAGTTCCAGTTCTTTCTTATAATATTCTGCTGCCCTATTCTTATCTCCCATCCGGATGCAGCACTGCGCCATTGCCTCGAACGGATCCGTATAGCGTGGCTTTGGCATGCAGTCGAAGGTTTTCTGCCACATGGTAATGGCTTCCTCATAGTGTTCCCGGAAAGAGAATGTGTTGGCAATAGAAAACAGCACTCTCCATCTGCCTTCGCTCTTTTCCGCGAGCGCTTCATACTCTGCCTTCACCGTCTCAAAACCCTGCTGCTTCTCCCGGATGAAAATGTCGTAAAAAGCATTCAGCTCATCCGGATTTTTTTTACAGGACTCTGTCAGAACTTTTTTTGCTTCATCCAGGCGTCCGGCGTCAATTAAGTCATCTAACAGGAAAAAGTATGCCCTTGTATTTTCCGGTGCTGTCTTTAACAGCTTATACCAGTAGTCAATCAGCTCATGATGGTTGGAAGTATCCCAGTCAGCCAATTTACCATGGCTGCTACGGCTGATATTGCTGATATCCCCTTTCTGGTTTGGTTTTAAGGCGAGTGCCTGTTTGGCATAATGCACACATTTCTGATTCATATACTCTGCCCTATGCCCATAGAGATCTCCCAGCAGGGAAATGGCATCGTAATTGTCCGGCTTCGATTCCATCTCGCGGAGCAGGAATACTTCCTCGTTTTCGAACTCTGTGTTGGACATTGCCCGTCCGTATTGCAGCTTCTTTATAATGCTCTCATATCGTTTTTCTGTGGAATATTCGAATAAGTCATCAATCTGAATTCCGAACAGCGCCGCGATATCCGGTAGCATCGTCATCTCCGGAAGCGAGCTGTCGTTCTCCCATTTGCTCACTGCCTGGCTGGTAATCCCAAGTTTCTCTGCGATATCTTTCTGTGACATTCCTTTGGAATAACGTAATTCTTTTATTTTATTGCCGATTGTTTTCATAAAATCTGATCCTCTTTTTCTTTTTTTGTTTTCCAAGATCTTGTGATTTTATTATAGCAATCTGTTTTTCAACTGGCAATTTCAAAATAGTTGTGTTTTTGAAACCAATAGTTGACTGTTCTGAGCCATTCCCCATACGCATCCCTGTACCGGGTACCACTGCAAAAACCGGATACAGGTACTTTTCTATATTACTTCAAATGCTTCCACTTCCTTAATCTGCATAAAAATCTCAGCTATTTCTTCTCTTCCATACTGTGGTGGAATCACAACCTGACATCTTAAATGGAACATATCATTTCCTTTCCGTTGCCATTTGAACTGATGCATGCAGATACTATATGTTTCCAGTTCTCTGGAAATCTTTTCAAATGCTTCTTTTTCATTCTGTACCTGAAAAACTACCTGTGCCCTGGTTGCCTGCTTTACTACCCACAGGTCTTTATGGAAAATCGTCTGGATCAGCACTACCAGAACTGTTGTCCCGGTTCCAAGCAGATACATGCCGGCGCCGACTGCCATTCCGATCCCGACTGTTACCCACACGCCTGCTGCAGTTGTCATACCGCTGACATACCCCTGCTTTCCGGTAATAACAATCCCACCACCGAGAATCCCGATCCCGGTAATGATCCCCGCTGCCACCCTGGACGCATCGCAGGAAATCCCTTCGATCTCAATCACGTCCAGAAAACCATATTTTGAAATGATCATCATCAACGCGGATGCAAGTGCGATCATCATATGCGTCCTTGTTCCGGCAACCTTCGTCCTCTGCTGACGTTCAATGCCGATCACTCCGCCACAGACGCAGGAAAGCAAAATTCTGAGAAAGTAGGAAAGCTGTTCTGTCATCAAATTCATCTGCCACTCCCTCCTTTTGCCTTCAAAATCCGGCAATTTTTCTGTAACATCTATTCCATATTTCTGTCAGAATACCGACTGTTTTATTTTCTGCTGTGAAATCAGATAATATGTACATCACATACATCAAATTTCACATATGCATTCTCACCTGCCTGGTAGATTTTTTTATGCTTCGGATTAAAGTCCGTGATCTTCACCAATGTATTTCCGACCATGACATGATAGTTCTGATAAGATCCCATGAAGCAGCTCAGCTCAACTTTACACGGAAGCTGTCCTTCGTCTGCGATCACTGCGGACTCCGGTCTTAATACCACCGTACAGATATCCCCCTCTTTAAAGGAAGATACACTGTCCACTTCCACTTTACATCCGTCAATATCCAGTGTTCCACGATCCCCATCTTTTGCGATCAGTTTTCCTTTCAGGAAATTTGCCTCACCGATAAAATCTGCTACAAATTCATTTGTTGGATGATAATAAATCTCCTGCGGCGTTCCGATCTGTGCGACCACACCTTTATTCATAATGATAATCTGATCTGACAATGCCATTGCTTCACTCTGGTCGTGCGTAACATAAATAGCGGTAATGCCGACGCGCTGCTGGATGTTCCGGATCTCAGTACGCATGGAAACACGAAGTTTTGCATCCAGATTGGAAAGCGGTTCATCAAAAAGGAGTACGCTCGGTTCTACAACCAGCGCCCTTGCCAAAGCAACACGCTGCTGCTGTCCGCCGGAAAGCTGGTTTGTCATTCTGCCTTCCATACCGCTTAATTCTACGAGATCGAGAATCTCCATGACTTTGTCGTGAATTTCTTTTTTATCCATTTTGCGGAGCTTCAGGCCATATGCCACATTGTCAAACACATTGTAATGTGGAAATAATGCATAGCTCTGAAATACCATGGCAGTATCTCTCTTATTCGGTGTCAGTTCATTGATCGCTTCATTTCCGAGGTAAATCTCTCCCTCATCCGGGCTCTCAAATCCTGCGATCATACGAAGTGTTGTTGTTTTTCCACATCCGGATGGTCCAAGCAATGTAACAAAGCTCCCCGGTTCGATCACAAGATTGGCATCATCGACTGCTTTGAAGTCTTTTCCTGTTTTCGGATCCTGATATATTTTCGATATATGTTCCAGACGGATTCCTTTTGATTCAGCTAACATAATATCACTCCTCCTTTATTTTTCTGCTGGTACCAAAGAACCGGATAAACAGGTTCATGACAAGTACGGAAATGTAAACAATTGCAATCAGGATCGTTGCGTACGCACATGCCACACCATAATATCCTTTTTCTGCGAACTCGTTGATCTGGCATGTGATCAATAAGAACTGCGGTGTTACTAACAGGATGATCGCACTGATCGCTGTAATACTTCGCACGAAAGCTGTTACCAGTCCACTGAAAAATGAATCTTTGATCAGTGGCAGTGTGACGGTCGTAAATACAGTTCCACTTCCAGCTCCAAGGTCATATGCTGACTCTTCAATGGATTTATCAATTTGGCGCAGTGCGGAAATACCGCTTCTTGTTCCGACCGGAAGACTTCGCACAATAAACACAATGACAAGGATCACGCCGGTACCGTACAGACCACTCAAAATTCCGGTGTGAAAAATTCCATTTGCATAGCCACGGATGTAACCGATACCAAGCACTGTACCAGGAACTGCCATCGCCAGCATAGAAACAAATTCAATAAAGCCTTTTGACTTGAATTTTTTCTTTACTACAAGGTAAGAGATCACCATAGATAACAGTGCGGTGATCGGTGCCGCGATCACGGAAAGCAGGAAGGAATCCTTGAATGCCTTGAAACCGCTGTACTTAAACAGATAATCAAACCATTTCCAGGTGAGCGTATAATCTCTTCCCCATAACTTAAACAATGCACCAAACGGAATCATGATGTACATGATAATGACGAATAATGCTACCAGGGAACAGAATATTGTAAGCGGAATCGTTACACTCTTGTCTTCGATCAGCATACGGGCTCTGGATGCTTTTCCGGTCAACGTTGCTGCTGTTTTCCTCTCCAGGTAATATTTTTGGATGAAGAACAGAACCAGCGTCATAGAAAGCAATACTACAGACATGGCTGCTGCACCTGTTGAATCATAGGAACCAGTTACCTGAAGATAAATTGTCGTTGCCAGAGTATCATAATCGCCACCGATCAACATCGGATTGGCAAAATCTGCTACAGATTCAATAAAAGTAACAAGAAACGCATTTCCAAGTCCCGGAAGCAGAAGCGGTAATGTAACGGTCGTAAACACTTCCATTCGTGTCGCGCCGATATCTCTTGCAGCTTCCTCCAGCGAAGGATCGATGTTTTTCAGAAGTCCTTTCAGCATCAGATAGCAAACCGGGAAAAAGGTGAGTGTCTGTACTACAACAATTCCTTTTAGTCCATATACATTCGAATCATAAATATGTAACAGTGACCGTGTGATGATTCCACTTCTTCCAAAAAGCATGATCGTCGATAAGGACAACACAAACGGCGGTGATACGACTGGGAGAAGGGAAACAATATTGAAAAGCCTTCCAATTATTTTATTTTTAATTTTGACATAAACATCCACATAGGCAAAAAGAAGACCGATCGCCGTGGATAAAATTCCGGTCAGGAATCCTAACACTACCGTATTGGAAAATGCCGTCCGGAAACGTTTCATACTAAGCACTCTCTGGAATACAGAAAGTGTTACTTTTCCGTCGGTGTAAATACTGTCGATCAGTAACACAAACAACGGATAAACAATAAATAGAATAAGAAAAACCAGTAAAACCGTGATCATTCCAACCATTACCGGATCTGAAAACAATTTTTTCCGGTCTAACTGTGCACTTTTGCTTTTGCCAGCCATCTGTTTTCCCCCTTTCCGACAACAACACTGCACTATCGTCC
>CAKRFH010000070.1:0-16249 GCA_934320555.1 uncultured Roseburia sp. | reverse complement strand
AAGATTGGTTTAGACTATGTTTCCTGCTCACCATTCCGTGTACCGATCGCTCGTTTAGCAGCAGCTCAGGCAGCTATCTCTAACAAATAAGATCAGTCAGGTTTGTGATACACATACAGATGAAGTTCTGTAGTGAGAAGCATTCTGCTAATATGAATGATGCCCCGGAAGGTTGTGGTATGCAGCCTGCCGGGGTGTTTTTCTTCATGAACATATATGATTGCTGAGAACAGGTTCAGAAACCATATATGCTCATGGGGAACAGGAAAACTGCGGTAATAAAATGAATGTCAGCAGGACACAGGCATGGAGGAATGATGCAGACCAATCTTGAATATTATAAATTATTTTATTATGTATCAAAATTTCAAAGTATTTCACTGGCAGCGGAGTCGCTGTCTATCTCCCAGCCGGCGGTGAGCCAGGCGGTCAAGCATTTGGAAAGCGATCTTGGCTGTGCATTATTTGTGCGAACCTCCAAGGGAGTACGCCTGACGAAAGAGGGGGAGATGCTCTTTGGATATATAAGCAGGGGATATGAGACAATACTGGCAGGGGAGAAGAAGCTTTCTGAGATGCTGAATCTTGATGCCGGGGAGATCTGCGTAGGAGCGAGCGATATGACGTTACAGTTTTATCTGCTTCCTTATCTGGAAGCGTTCCATGAGAAGTTCCCACAGATTAAGGTGACTGTGACAAATGCGCCGTCGCCGGAGACACTGAAACATTTACAGAATGGAAAGATCGATTTTGGCATTGTCAGTACACCGGTTCAGAACAGGTATGATTTCAAAATGACGCCTGTGCGTAAGATACAGGACGTTTTTGTGGCGGGCAGGAAGTTCGAGTATCTTAAGGGCGGGAAGCTCAGCTATAAGGAATTAGAGAATCTTCCGGTCATGTGTCTGGAGGGGAATACTTCGACGCGCAGCTACGTGGAGGATTATCTGGCGCAGAGAGGGACTTTTATCCGCCCGGAGTTCGAGCTTGCCACAAGCGATATGCTGATCCAGTTTGCAGTCCGGAACCTGGGAATTGCCAGTGTGATCTCAGATTTCGCGGAGGAATATGTCCGGTCCGGCGAGCTGTTTACGTTAAAGTTCGACCGTCCGATTCCGGAGAGGGAGTTTTGCATTGTCTCAAATGAACGGGCACCGATATCAGCTGCGGCAGAGAAGCTTTACCGGTTTCTTATGGAATAAAAGTATTGACAAACGCGTCACTTTGCAGTATCTTTAAAAACAGGAATCATTCCTAATTTTGGAAACATAGATCAGAAAATATGGAGGCAGAAAACATGAAAGACACTTATATTTCAGATACAATCAAATACATCGGAGCAGATGATACTACCCTGGATCTGTTCGAGAGCCAGTACCGGATTCCGAACGGAGTATCTTACAATTCCTATGTAATTTTAGACGAGAAGGTTGCAGTGATGGATACCATTGATGCGAGAAAGACGGAGGAATGGCTTGCCAACTTACAGGAAGCCTTGGCAGGAAGAACCGTAGATTATCTTGTGATCTCCCATTTGGAGCCGGATCATGCGGCGAACATCAAGCGCCTGGCAGATCTGTATCCGGAGGCAAGACTGGTGTTAAGTGCGAAGGCAAAGACGATGCTGCCGCAGTTTTTCGAAATCGCACAGTTAGATGACCGCTGTGAGGTTGTGAAGGAGGGCGATGTGTTGGAGCTTGGTACCCATAAGCTGATGTTTGTGATGGCACCGATGGTGCACTGGCCGGAGGTTATGGTTGAGTATGAGATGACAGAGAAGATCTTATTCTCTGCGGACGGCTTCGGCAAGTTTGGGGCACTTAGTGCAGAGGAAGACTGGACGGATGAAGCGAGAAGATACTTTATCAATATTGTCGGAAAGTACGGCGTGCAGGTGCAGGGGCTTTTAAAGAAAGCCGCAGGGCTGGATATTCAGATGATCTGCCCGTTACATGGACCGATTTTGAAAGAAAATCTTGGATTTTATATTGACAAATACCTGACCTGGAGCAGCTATGCACCGGAGGAGGAAGGTGTTCTGGTAGCATGTGCGTCCATCCATGGCAACACAAAGGCTGCGGCAGAGAAGATGGTGGAAGTATTGAAGGCGCAGGGAGCCCAAAATGTTGTCTTTACGGACCTCACCAGAGATGATATGGCGCAGGCAGTCGCAGATGCATTCCGTTTTGGCAAAGTGGTTCTGGCGGCAGCATCCTATGATGGAGGTGTGTTCCCTCCGATGGAAGATTTCCTGCACCGCCTTGCACATAAGAATTACCAGAAGCGCGTGGTAGGGCTGATCGAGAACGGAAGCTGGGCACCATGTGCAGCAAGAGGCATGAAGGGCATTTTAGAAGGAATGAAAGAGATTTCGGTATGTGAGAATACTGTGAGCATGAAGTCTGTGATGAAGGCACAGGATCTTGCAAAGATGGAAGAGCTCGCGAAAGAGATTCTTGCATAAGAGGAGGAAGCATGTTAGATCAGAGTACATTTACAGAGACAGTCCGGGAAGTTGCCGAGATTATCCGTACATCGGCGACACCTCTGTCAAAAGAAGAGATATTAAGATATTTCAAGGATATGGAGCTGAACGAACAGCAGGAAAATATGGTATTGGAGTTCCTTCTGACACCGCATGAGGAAGAGGAGGAGTTCTCCGATGCCACAGAGGTGGAGCAGAACGATAAGAAAGAAGGAAATGAGAAGGAAGAGAGTAATCTTCCGGATTCAAAAGTGTTCCGGATGTATGTAGAGGAGCTCGAGAGTCTTCCGGTTTATTCTGAGAGCCGGTTAGAGGAAATGTATGAAAAGCTCTTAACAGGTGATGAAGCTGTCATTGTACCGCTATCAGAAGGCTGGATGCGCCAGGTGCTAGAGATCGCTAAAAACCTTGCAGTAACCTCGGAAGGCTTTGAGGATGTTGTACAGGAGGGCAATATGGCGCTTTTTCTGCGGCTTACAGAGCTTTGCGGAGCCGGAGAGGGAGCAGTTGCTGAAAACCTTACAGAAGCTATCGAAGCTGCCATGAAAGCCTCCATTGTAGAACTGGAAGGAGAGGACGAGGAAGAGAAGGCAGTAGTTGGTAAGGTGGCACTGGTCAATGAGGCAAAGAAGTACCTTGCCACGGAGCAGGGCAGGGAAGCAACCGTAAAGGAACTGTCTGATTACACCAGCCTCCCGGAGGAGGAGCTGACCGATCTGCTGCTTCTGATCGAAAAAGCAGGCGCAAAGGAAGACAAAAATTAGAACTTGACAGGAAGAAAAAATGAAAAGAGACAGTGGGGAGATGCCCACTGCCTTTTTAAAAAACGGAGACTTACAAATTGATGGTAAGCTCAACCGGACAATGGTCGGATCCGAAAACTTCTGTGTGAATCCTGGCATCTTCCAGCAGATCATCCAACCGCTTTGAAGTAATAAAATAGTCAATCCGCCATCCGGCATTCTTTTCTCTCGCCTTAAAGCGGTAAGACCACCAGGAGTAGATTCCTTCCGCATCCGGATAGAAGTGGCGGAAAGTGTCGGTGAATCCGTTTGCGAGAAGTGTGGTCATCTTTGCACGTTCCTCATCGGAGAAACCGGCGCTCTTACGGTTGGTCTTCGGATTTTTCAGGTCAATTTCCTCGTGTGCAACGTTTAAATCCCCGCATAAGATGACAGGCTTCTTCTTATCGAGCTCTTTCAGATAGGAAAGAAAATCATCCTCCCACTGCATCCGGTACGCAAGTCTTGCCAGTTCATTCTGCGAATTCGGGGTGTAGCAGGTGACAAGGTAGAATGTATCGTACTCTAATGTGATCACACGGCCTTCCGTGTCGTGTTCGTCTATCCCAATTCCATAATGCACGGAGAGCGGTTCCTGCTTTGCAAAGATGGCAGTGCCGGAATATCCCTTCTTCTGTGCGTAATTCCAGTATTGGTGGAAACCGGGCAGATCGAGTGAGATCTGTCCCTCCTGAAGCTTGGACTCCTGAATACAGAAGAAGTCCGCATCCGCTTCGTGAAAATAATCGAGAAAACCTTTCTGAACGCAGGCGCGCAGCCCGTTTACATTCCAGGATATCAATTTCATAAAAATACCATACCTTTCTGGTAACCAGTCCGGTTACATGATAAACTCGTTTTTGAATACCCTTTCATTATAAAAAGAGATAGAAAAATGTGCAAGTTCTGAAATTATGTAATTATGATAAAAAATAAATGCCAGAAGGGTGATCTTTATGCAATGCTACAAAAGGAAAAAAATGGAAAAAAACATGAAAAAAGTTATTGACAACTAACCTTTGTTAGATTATACTAACCAACGTAGAAACGAAAAAGATTATCAATAATCGGAAAGACGAAAGGAAAGAGGGGATAATGATGCCTTTAACGATGGCGAAAACCGGTGAGGAGAACACGATTAAGAAGATCGGTGGCAAAGAGGAGACCAGAAGATTCTTAGAGAACCTCGGATTTGTAGTTGGCGGTGTAGTCACAGTTGTATCTGAGATTGGCGGTAATATGATCGTGAATGTAAAGGATTCAAGAGTGGCAATCGGTAAGGATATGGCCAACAAGATTATGGTATAGTAAGCATTGGCGGGGCATTTCCCGCCTGCTGATAGATGTATTAAAAAAAGATAAAAGGAGCCGTTGGAAAATGACACTGAAAGATGTAGCTGTTGGAAAGACAGTAAAAGTCAAGAAATTAACTGGCGAAGGTCCGGTTAAGAGAAGAATTATGGACATGGGAATCACAAAGGGCGTAGAAATTTTCGTGAGAAAAGTAGCACCTCTTGGAGATCCGGTGGAAGTTACTGTGCGCGGTTACGAATTATCTCTTCGTAAAGCAGACGCAGAGATGATCGAGGTAGAATAATTTTTTTTTACCTGACGGTTATTAAATACTAACCACAAGACATAAGAAGTTATGAAAGTGAGTAGCGCTTACATACTGACAAGAGCGTTACAGAGACAGAAAAGGAGAAAAATCATGGCAGTGAAAATTGCACTCGCAGGTAACCCGAACTGCGGTAAAACAACATTATTTAATGCCCTGACAGGTTCCAACCAGTTCGTTGGTAACTGGCCAGGTGTTACAGTTGAGAAGAAGGAAGGAAAGTTAAAAGGACATAAAGATGTCGTGATCATGGACTTACCAGGTATCTACTCTTTATCTCCATATACACTCGAGGAAGTGGTAGCAAGAAACTACCTGATCGCTGAGAGACCGGACGCAATCTTAAATATTGTCGATGGTACCAATATCGAGCGTAACCTTTATCTTTCTACACAGTTGATGGAACTTGGTATACCGGTTATCATGGCAGTCAACATGATGGATGTTGTAGAGAAGAGCGGTGAGAAGATCCACACAGACAAATTAAGCAAGAAGTTAGGCTGTGAGGTTGTTGAGATCTCCGCATTAAAGGGAACAGGTATCAAGGAAGCTGCTGAGAAGGCTGTAAAGCTTGCTGAGAGCAGAAAAGCAGCAGTGGTTACCCATGAGTTCTCCAAAGAGGCAGAGGACATTATTTCCAAAGTTGAAGCAAAGATCACAGGTATGCCGGAAGAGCAGAAGAGATTCTTCGCAATCAAGTTACTGGAAAAAGATGACAAGATCAACGATATGATGACTTCTGTTCCAAGCGTATCCGCTGAGATCAAAGAGATGGAAGACAAATTCGACGATGATACAGAAAGTATTATTACAAATGAGAGATATGTATACATTTCCTCTATCATCGGCGAGTGCGTGACAAAGAACTCTAAAGAGAAACTGACAACATCGGATAAGATCGACCGTATCGTAACCAACAGATGGCTTGCATTACCGATCTTCGCAGTTGTTATGTTCATTGTTTATTATGTATCCGTTACAACCGTAGGTACCTTTGTAACAGACTGGACCAACGATGTATTATTCGGTGAGATCATCCCACCTGCAATTGAGAGCGGCTTAAATGCGATCGGATGTGCTGACTGGTTACAGGGATTGATCCTTGACGGTATCGTAGCCGGTGTCGGAGCCGTGCTTGGTTTCGTACCACAGATGTTAGTATTATTCATTTTCCTTGCTTTCTTAGAGAGCTGTGGATATATGGCCCGTGTCGCATTCATCATGGACCGTATCTTCCGTAAATTCGGTCTTTCCGGAAAATCCTTCATTCCAATGCTGATTGGTAGTGGATGTGGAGTTCCTGGTGTAATGGCTTCCCGTACAATCGAGAACGACCGTGACCGTAAGATGACGATCATGACAACTACATTCGTTCCTTGTGGAGCAAAGCTTCCAATCATTGCCATGATCGCTGGTGCGTTCTTCGGTAACTCCGGATGGGTTGCAACAAGTGCTTACTTCGTTGGTATTGCAGCAATTATCTGCTCCGGTATCATCTTAAAGAAAACAAAAATGTTCGCCGGCGATCCGGCACCGTTCGTTATGGAGCTTCCGGCATACCACTGGCCAACAGTTTCCAACGTGTTGAGAAGCATGTGGGAAAGAGGCTGGTCCTTCATCAAAAAGGCAGGTACAATCATCCTTTTATCTACCATCGTATTATGGTTCTTAATGAGCTTTGGATGGGAGAGTGGAAGCTTCGGTATGGTTGAGGAATTAAACAACTCTATCCTTGCTTCTATCGGCGGCGCGATCGCATGGATCTTCGCACCACTTGGCTGGACACAGGCCGGTGAAGGATGGAAGATGGCAGTTGCAGCGATCACAGGTTTAATTGCAAAAGAGAACGTAGTAGCAACCTTCGGTATGTTATATGGATTCGCAGAAGTAGCAGAAGATGGTGCTGAAATCTGGGGTAACCTCGCAGCAGCTATGACACCGATCGCAGCTTACGGATTCTTAGTATTCAACTTACTGTGCGCACCTTGCTTCGCAGCAATGGGAGCTATCAAACGTGAGATGAACAATGCAAAATGGTTCTGGTTTGCAATCGGATACCAGTGTGGTCTTGCTTATGTTGTATCCCTGTGCATCTACCAGATCGGTACTCTGATCACAACAGGTGCATTCGGAATCGGTACAGTTGTAGCATTCGTACTTGTAGTAGGATTCTTATACTTACTGTTCCGTCCATACAAAGAGAGTGAGTCTTTAAACGTAAACGCAAAGAAATTAGTAAACGCAAAATAATCTTTTGACAAATATGCCATAAAAGTCCTCCGGTGTCATGCCGGAGGCGCTCCTTAAAAAAGGAGTGACAGAAAGGCGGTAGAACATATGGGTACATTCGTTGTATTAGCCGTATTAGTTGTAATCGTAGGATTTATCGTAAGAGGAATCGTGCGGGATAAGAAAAGCGGAAAATCCTCCTGCGGAGGAGATTGCTCACATTGCAGAGGATGCCATTGATTGAGGAAGGGCATGGTTACAATATGAATCAGCATACATCCGAACAGCAGAAGTATGAGAGAACGCAGATGCAGCGAGAACTTGTCATCCAGAAGTTGAAAGAGCAGGGATGCAGGATCACGAAGCAGCGTATGATTTTACTGGACATCATTCTGAACGACAATTGCTCCAGCTGTAAAGAGATTTATTACAAGGCATCGAAGCTGGATCATAAAATCGGAACGGCTACGGTTTATCGTATGGTCAATACCCTAGAGGAGATCGGCGCGATCAGCAGGCGCAATATGTACCGGATTGATTGTGGCGAGAAGACAGAGGAACAGACTTATGATATTGAGCTGGACGATCATACAATACAGAGCATTTCGGAGTCAACCTTGAACAATGTACTCCAGGCAGGCTTGAAGGCATGCGGTTATATTGACGATCAGAGTGTAAAAGGACTTATATTACAACCTTCTGTTTGTTAGAGTTTTTATCATTCATTATAATAAATAAAATCAAATCATTATCAAAAGGGGCTGCGGCATCGGATGTTTCTGATGCCGTGGTTCTTTTTTTGTGTCTGGGGGACGCTGCCGGGCGGCAGGATTGTGGAGCCGCCTGGTTATAGGTTGTGTAAGCCCTGGGATGGGTGGGACGCCTGCAGATTCCCGTTGCGCCGGGAACTCCGATGAGCCTCAGGACAGCGGATTATCTCAGCAAAGGCTTCGATAATTCGCTTGAGTCTCATCTCCGTGGCACAGAGGGAATCCGCAGCCGTCCCACCCATCCCAGGGCATCCGCGAGGTTATAGGACAGGCAGCATCGGAAGGATGTTGAACGGCAGCTGTGTGTAGGCAAAATAGAAAAATAAGATGGAAAGCTGAATCATAGTTGGGGCAGAAAGATTGGCAGGTGATTCATTCGTCCCACCCATCCGATGTCATCCGCGAGGTTATAGGACAGGCGGCACCGGAAGGGTGTTGAACGGCAGCTGTGTGGGAGACACAATTTCAACACAATTCATAAAAGCAAGGAAATAAAGATGGAAAAGCAAAAAAATATGAAAGAAAAATCGTGATAAATTGTGCGTATATATCAAAAATAGAGAGAAAATAATGAATAATGAATATACATTTACAATAAATAATAACAGTAGTCAAACTATCAGACAATTTAAGAAAAAAACAGGTAGACAACGAGCCGGAAAAGTTGTATATTAGGAAACAGAAAAAATAAAATATCTCAGAAAGCAAAGGCGCTTGAATACCCAATGAATGATTGGGTTATTTGAGCGCCTTTTTTGCTGGGGATGAGATGGCTGGAAGCAGCGATCCGTGTCATGAGGAAGAAAGGAAATTGCGTATGAAAGAGCAACAGAGAGAAACATCTGCAAAAATGGTCACTCTGAACAGATTTGCACCGAAGGATTATGAAGAAAAAGCAAACGGGATGTATGATCCGGCGTTTGAGCATGATAACTGCGGAATTGGTGCCGTTGTGAATATTAAGGGCATTAAGACACATGAGACTGTGGAGAATGCATTAAAGATTGTAGAGAATTTGAAGCACAGGGCAGGTAAGGATGCCGAGGGAAAGACCGGTGACGGTGTTGGTATTCTGTTACAGATTTCCCATAAGTTTTTTACAAAGGCTGTAAAGCCGCTCGGCATTGAGCTTGGAGGGGAGAGGGACTATGGTATCGGAATGTTTTTCTTCCCACAGGATGAGTTGAAGCGCAACCAGGCGAAGAAGATGTTTGAGGTGATTGTCCAGAAAGAGGGCATGGAGTTTTTGGGATGGAGAGAGGTGCCGATCGATCCGACCAAGCTTGGACAGAAGGCTGTGGACTGTATGCCATATATTATGCAGGGCTTTGTAAAGCGTCCGGCAAATGTGGAGAAAGGTCTTCCATTTGACAGAAGGCTTTATGTGGCAAGACGGGTGTTCGAGCAGTCTAACGATGATACTTATGTAGCATCCTTATCGAGCAGAACAATCGTATATAAAGGAATGTTTTTAGTAGAGCAGTTGAGACTGTTTTTCGCAGATCTTCAGGATAAGGATTATGAATCTGCGATTGCAACAGTCCACTCCCGTTTCTCCACGAACACAAACCCGAGCTGGGAGAGAGCACATCCAAACCGGTTTATCGTACATAACGGTGAGATCAATACGATCAAGGGCAACACAGATAAGATGCTCGCACGCGAAGAGACGATGGAATCTGAGTATTTGAAAGGTGAGCTGCAGAAAGTACTTCCGGTTGTCAATACGGAAGGTTCCGATTCTGCAATGCTTGACAATACACTGGAATTTCTTGTTATGAGCGGCATGGATCTTCCACTTGCGGTTATGATCCTGATCCCGGAGCCATGGGCGAATAATAAGCTGATGAGCCAGAAGAAGAAAGATTTTTACCAGTATTACGCAACGATGATGGAACCGTGGGACGGACCGGCATCCATTCTTTTCTCCGATGGAGATATTATGGGAGCTGTGTTAGACCGCAACGGACTCCGTCCATCCCGTTACTATATTACAGATGATGATTATCTGGTACTCTCCTCCGAGGTCGGTGTGTTAGATATTGACCCGACGAAGATCGTGGTGAAAGAGAGACTGCACCCTGGCAAGATGCTTTTGGTTGATACCGCACAGGGCAGAGTGATCGACGACGATGAGTTAAAAGAGACTTATGCAGGAAAGCAGCCGTATGGGGAATGGATTGACCGGAACCTGTTGAATTTACAGGATTTAAAGATCCCGAACCAGCGTGTGCCGGAGTACACCAAGGAAGAGCGGCAGAGAATGCAGAAGGCATTCGGCTATACTTACGAATCCCTGCGGGAAGCTATTCTTCCGATGGCAAAGAACGGCGGAGAGGGTACTTCTGCGATGGGTATTGATACCCCGCTTGCTGCACTGGCAAATGACCATCAGCCGCTTTTCAATTACTTCAAACAGCTGTTTGCACAGGTTACAAACCCGCCGATTGATTCCATCCGAGAGAAGGTGGTTACCTCCACGACAGTTTACATCGGAGAGGATGGCAACCTGTTAGAGGAGAAGGCGATCAACTGTCAGGTGCTCAAAGTGAACAACCCAATCCTTACAAACACCGATCTGATGAAAATCAAAAACATGAAGGTGGAAGGCTTCAAAGTCGAAGTGATCCCGATCATTTATTATAAGAACACAAGCCTTGAGAAAGCGATTGACCGCCTGTTTGTGGAAGCAGACAGAGCTTACAGAGATGGTGCGAATATCCTGATCCTTTCCGACAGGGGCGTGGATGAGTACCATGTGCCGATCCCTTCCCTGCTTGCGGTATCTGCATTACAGCAGCACCTTGTCAGAACGAAGAAGAGAACCGCAGTTGCCATGATCTTAGAGTCCGGCGAACCGAGGGAGGTACACCATTTCGCAACACTGCTTGGCTACGGTGCCTGTGCGATCAACCCTTATCTGGCACAGGAGACAGTAAAACAGTTAGTCGACGAGCATATGTTAGACAAGGATTACTATGCGGCAGTGGACGATTACAATGCAGCAATTTTAAACGGTATTGTAAAGATTGCTTCCAAGATGGGAATTTCCACGATCCAGTCTTACGAAGGTTCTAAGATCTTCGAGGCGATCGGAATTGACTCTGATGTAATTGATAAGTATTTCACAAATACAGTCAGCAGAATCGGTGGAATCACCTTAAAAGATATCGAGAACGATGTGAACGAGCTTCATTCCGCAGCCTATGATCCACTGGGGCTTGAGACAGACCTTACATTAGACAGCAGGGGACGCCACAAGATGAGAAGCGGGGCAGACCAGCATCTGTATAACCCGGCAACGATCCATCTGCTTCAGGAATCCACAAAGCGTGGGGATTATAACCTGTTTAAGCAGTATACGGATCTTGTGAACAGTGAGGAACGTGATGGCTGTATCCGTGGACTGATGGATTTCAACTATCCGAAGAAGGGAGTGCCGATCGAGGAAGTCGAGAGCGTGGATTCTATCGTGACCAGATTTAAGACCGGTGCGATGTCCTACGGTTCTATTTCACAGGAAGCACATGAGACACTGGCAATCGCTATGAACAGACTGCACGGCAAGTCCAACACCGGTGAAGGTGGTGAGGATTACGAGCGAATCGCCAGCAAGAATACCGCAGTGGACAGATGCTCTAAGATCAAGCAGGTCGCATCCGGACGTTTCGGTGTGACAAGCCAGTACTTAGTCAGTGCCGAGGAAATCCAGATTAAGATGGCACAGGGCGCGAAGCCTGGAGAAGGCGGACATCTTCCAGGCAAGAAAGTATATCCGTGGATTGCAAAGACAAGACTTTCCACACCGGGTGTCTCCCTGATTTCCCCGCCACCGCACCATGACATCTACTCCATCGAGGATCTTGAACAGCTGATTTTTGACCTGAAAAATTCCAACCGGGATGCAAGAATCTCTGTGAAACTTGTTTCCGAGGCTGGTGTCGGAACAGTTGCAGCAGGTGTTGCCAAGGCAGGCGCACAGGTTGTTTTAATCTCCGGTTACGATGGAGGTACCGGTGCAGCTCCGGCAAGTTCCATTCACAATGCAGGACTTCCGTGGGAGCTTGGACTTGCAGAGACACATCAGACGTTAATTATGAACGGACTGAGAAATAAAGTAAGAATTGAGACAGATGGTAAGTTGATGAGCGGCAGGGACGTTGCAATCGCAGCACTGCTTGGGGCAGAGGAATACGGCTTTGCCACCGCACCGCTTGTAACGATGGGATGCGTGATGATGCGTGTCTGCAACTTAGATACCTGTCCGGCAGGAATTGCCACACAGAACCCGGAATTAAGAAAACGTTTTGCGGGAAAACCGGAATATGTGGAGAACTTCATGAAGTTTATCGCAGAGGAGCTCCGCGAATACATGGCAAAACTCGGATGCAGAACGATTGACGAGATGGTAGGACGCAGTGATCTCTTAAAGGTAAGGGAAGACTTAAGTGGACGCGAGAAAGAGATCGACCTTTCGAAGATTTTAAACAACCCGTATGCGGGAAGCAAGGAGAAAGTCATCTTTGATCCGAAGCAGGTATATGACTTTGAGTTAGAGAAATCCAAGGATGAGACTGTTTTATTAAAACAGCTTGGAACAGCCCTTGAAAAGAAGCAGCGCAGAAGCATTGACGTGGAAGTAACGAACACAGACCGTTCGTTCGGTACGATTTTCGGTTCTGAGATCACAAAGAAATACGGTACGGGACTGGAAGAGGATACGTTTGTTGTAAAATGTACTGGTGCAGGCGGACAGAGCTTTGGTGCATTTATCCCGAAAGGACTGACGCTAGAGCTTGTCGGTGACTCCAACGATTACTTCGGAAAAGGACTTTCCGGTGGAAAACTGGTTGTTTATGCCCCGGCAGGAGTGAAGTTTAAGAAGGATGAAAATATTATTATCGGTAACGTTGCACTTTACGGTGCGACAAGCGGAAAAGCATTTATAAACGGTGTGGCAGGCGAGCGTTTCTGCGTGCGTAACTCCGGTGCTTCTGCAGTCGTAGAAGGTGTCGGCGACCATGGCTGTGAATATATGACAGGCGGACGTGTTGTTGTGTTAGGAAAAACAGGCAAAAACTTTGCAGCCGGTATGAGTGGCGGTATTGCCTATGTATTAGACGAGGACAACGACCTTTATACCCGCATGAACAAAGAGATGGTATTTTCAGAGGAAGTGTCCAACAAATATGATGTCATGGAGTTGAAGGACATGATCAAAGAGCATGTGGCATTTACCAATTCCGAAAAAGGAAAAGAGATCCTCGATAATTTCAGCGAATATCTGCCAAAATTCAAAAAAGTCATCCCATATGATTACAACCGTATGCTGATGGCGATTGTCCAGATGGAAGAGAAAGGTCTGTCATCGGAGCAGGCGCAGATTGAAGCATTTTATGCCAACACCCGCGGCTAGGAAGCGGACTGTGGAATCAGAATTAGCTGAATGAAAATGGAGGAATGATCATGGGAAAACCAACCGGATTTATGGATTATAAAAGAGAGACATCGACATGTGAGACACCATTAGAGCGTATTAAGAACTTCAAGGAATTTCATGTGCCACTGTCGATGGAAGAACAGCAGACACAGGGTGCACGGTGCATGAACTGCGGTGTCCCGTTCTGCCAGGCAGGAATGAATATTATGGGAATGACGAGCGGATGTCCGCTGCACAACCTTGTCCCGGAGTGGAATGATCTTGTATACACGGGAAACTGGGAGCAGGCATACAACCGTCTGAAGAAGACGAACAATTTTCCGGAATTTACCTCAAGAGTGTGCCCGGCACTCTGTGAGGCAGCCTGCACCTGCGGGCACTGGGGAGATGCCGTCACCTGTAAGGAAAACGAGCACGGGATTATCGAAAATGCCTATGAGAAAGGTTACGCCGCAGCAAAACCGCCGAGAGTGCGCACCGGAAAGAAAGTGGCAGTCATTGGTTCCGGCCCTGCGGGGCTTGCCGTGGCAGACCAGCTCAATAAAAGAGGACATCTTGTGACTGTTTACGAGCGTGATGACAGGGTCGGTGGACTTCTGATGTATGGCATCCCGAATATGAAACTGGAAAAATGGGTGATCGACCGCAAGGTGGAGATTATGAAAGAGGAAGGAATCACCTTTGTTACCGGGGCAAACGTTGGAAAAGACATCAAAGCAGCAAAGCTTATGAAAGAGTATGACCGCGTGGTTTTAGCCTGCGGGGCGAAAAATCCGAGGGATATCAAGGCACCGGGAAGAGATGCGAAGGGAATTTATTTTGCAGTAGATTTCTTAAAGGCAACAACAAAGAGCCTGTTAGATTCCGGGTTGAAGGATAATCAGTACATTTCTGCAAAAGGAAAGAAGGTCGTCATCATCGGAGGCGGAGATACGGGAAATGACTGTGTCGGAACTTCTATCCGCCATGGCGCTGCAAGTGTGACACAGCTTGAGATGATGCCGAAAGCACCGGATCAGAGAGCAGCGAACAATCCGTGGCCGGAATGGCCAAGAGTCTGCAAGACAGATTACGGTCAGGAGGAGGCAATCGCTGTTTACGGACATGATCCACGTATCTACCAGACAACCGTCAAAGAGTTTTTAAAGGATAAAAACGGCAATCTGTGCGGAATTGTCACTGTAAAACTTGAGAGCAAAAAAGATGAGAAGACCGGTCGAATGATGATGGCAGAAGTAGCAGGATCCGAACAGAAAATGGATGCCGATCTCGTGCTCATCGCGGCAGGCTTCTTAGGCACAGAGAATTACATTGCAAATGCATTTGGTGTTGATTTAAATGCAAGAACGAGCGTGGCAACCAAAGAGGGCGCTTATGCAACAAATGTGAAAAACGTATTTACCGCCGGAGACATGCACAGAGGACAGTCCTTAGTCGTCTGGGCGATCCGGGAAGGACGTGAGGCTGCGAGGGAAGTGGATGAGAGCCTGATGGGATATTCTTATCTGTCGGTGCAGTAGAAGAAATAGTGATTTAAAATAATAAATATGAAACGAAAAATAAGTTCCTAATCCTGCGTGAGCGGGCGGGAACTTATTTTTTGTTCATGACAATAGGGCAAT
Organism: uncultured Roseburia sp.; assembly: GCA_934320555.1. Classification (GTDB taxonomy): domain Bacteria; phylum Bacillota; class Clostridia; order Lachnospirales; family Lachnospiraceae; genus Roseburia. The sequence goes on along the minus strand of CAKRFH010000070.1, from coordinate 1,303 downwards.
CTGATGCCAGACGATGTTTTGCCCGAAAAGGGGATACTTTGTGCATAATACACAAAAATAGACAGGATATCTTGACATGCAACGAAAAATAAGATACGCTACGGATGCATTGAGAGAAAAACAGATCTTTATCAAATAAGTAGTATCTATCTGTCGGATCAGACAGAAATTCCAAAAGTAACAGGAAAACAGACTGAGAGAAGGCATACTTCGAACAGGAGGAAAAGTGAATGAAACAAATCGTAGAAGCGTTGACAGCGGTTCTTTTTATCATGCTCGCATCTTTTGCCGGCATCGCAGTAGTGACGGCGTCTTCGAGTATACTTGCAGCAAAAGAGTACAAAGCAGACGTGATCGCGGAGATCGAAAACAGTGATTTTAATGAAAATGTGATCAACACCTGTATTTCACAGGGGGCAGATGCCGGATACCAGGTGGAAGTTACACCATGTACTTATGATGAGAACAACAACATGCGCACAGCAGAAGTCGTTGTAAGTTATGAATACAAACTTCCACTGTTTGGTATCAGCAACACGAAATCAACAAGGGGGATTGCGCGATGAAATCAATCATAGAGGAATATGGCGGGATGATCCTTGCATCCATCTTAAGCCTTACCGTGATCGGTATCTTTGTCGGGATCCTGAATTATGTAACAGGTTTTTAAAGGAGGGATGACAGATGAAAAATATAATGGAAGAATATGGTCCGGTTTTCATTACCATTGCCGTCAGTGTCGTACTGATAGGGGTAGCGGTCAGCTTCTTCCGTGATGGAGGACTTCTGAATCAGATGGTTGGAAGCTACCTGTCATCCATCTGCGGGTGATGCCTATGGAAGAAAGAAAAAGACATCCGGAAAGCACCAACAGGGAAAGGAGGACATGAGACATGAAACTGATTATGGAACAGTATGGAAGGTTCATCATGACAGGTGTGGTAGTAGTAGCCGTCTTTATTGCCCTGTTCTTCGGCGTGACAGATGGGAATGGACACCGTGGGTTCCTGCAGATCTTCGGGGCACAGATGGACACGGCAGGAATTGATTACAGTACCTACCGGGATTACGGCACGCTGAAAACGGAATCCCTGAAAACAAAGCCGGAATTCACTTGCGCTTTGACAGGCAATGCATTAACGGGCACAGAGTACGACCTTTCGAGTCTGATCAAGGCAACAGATTATGACGGAGCGGAACTGGCTATCGCGGTTGAACACATCCTGGATGAACATGACAATGAGGTGAGCAGCATTTATGACAGCACGACCGGAAAAGTGAATTTCCCGGAGCAGGGGATCTA
>CAKRFH010000069.1:0-16970 GCA_934320555.1 uncultured Roseburia sp. | reverse complement strand
GGTGTGTATCCGGACAGACGGATCAGGTTTCTCGCCAATGTATCAATCTTTACAGGCTCTCCCATATCCAGTACGAAGATCTCGCCGCCGTGTGCGTAGGTACCAGCCTGTAATACAAGGCTGACCGCCTCCGGAATCGTCATAAAGAAACGGATGATATCCGGATGTGTAACAGTCACAGGACCACCTGCCTCGATCTGCTTCTTGAACAGTGGGATAACAGAACCGCTGCTTCCTAACACGTTACCGAAACGGACTGCAACAAACTCGGTATGCGCATGTTTCAATGCATCCTGAATCTCCGGAGTATTGATCTTACTCTTCGTCCAATGGGTGAACAGCTGTGGAATCTCTTCTGCCTTGCCCTGCTTGATCTTGTAGTCGAAGGACTGTAAGATCATCTCGCACAGACGTTTGGACGCTCCCATGATGTTAGTCGGATTGACTGCCTTGTCTGTACTGATGAGTACGAATCTCTTGCAGCCATATACCATAGCCGCATATGCTGTCTTGTATGTACCGATCGCATTGTTCTTGATTGCCTCACATGGACTGTCCTCCATGAGCGGTACATGTTTATGTGCTGCTGCATGATACACAATATCCGGTCTGTATGTCTCGAACAACCAGAACATCTTACGGCTGTCACGGACAGAACCGATCAGTGTCACCAGATCAAGTTCCGGATATTTTTTCTTAAGTTCCAGCTGAATATCATACGTATTGTTCTCGTATACATCGAAAAGAATCAGTCTCTTTGGATCGTGGGATGCGATCTGTCTTGCGAGTTCGCTTCCGATGGATCCGCCGCCTCCGGTGATAAGAACTGTCTTCCCCTTGATATACTGGAAGATCTCATCCATATTTACTTTGATCGGGTCTCTTCCGAGAAGGTCTTCGATGGCAACCGGCTTCATCTTGCTGAGTGCCACATCTCCTTTTGCGATCTGATAGATACCTGGAAGGCTCTTAAGCTCACATTTCGTCTCTTTACAGATATTTAAAATATCTCTCTTATCCTGTACAGATGCGGTCGGGATGGCGAACATAATCATATCGATATTATATTTCTCTGCCGCACTCAGGATATGATCCCTGCCGCCGACGATTGGGACACCGTCAATCGAACGGTTCCACTTGTTCGGGTCATCATCGATAATACAAAATGCCTTGCCCTCCATCTCGTTCGCGTCACGCAACTCACGGAGGATCACCTGTCCGGCTGCACCGGCACCGATGACCATGACGTTGTGCTTGATGGTCTGTGCCTTTTTCCTCTTATTGCGTTCTAAGTTAATGTAACGGTATCCAAAACGGACTGTCAGCACGAACAGAAACTGAAGTCCTGCGCCGACAATATAGTAGGCAACCGGCATCCGTGCTGCAAACAGGGTAGATCCGATGACCTGAAATGCAGTCGTGATCACAGAAGCTAATGCCACGCGGTTTAACTCACTGTAGCTTGCATACTGCCATAAGCTGTTATACAGATGCAATCCCAGGAATACCAGGATGGTGAAAACCGTATAAACCGGTGCAAACTTCAAAAATGCATGCATATATTCTCCCGGTATGGAAGTATAATGCATATCAAATCTCAGTAACAGGCCAAAAAAATAGGATAAATTCACTACCACGATGTCATAAATCATCATGTATAGTGCAATCATCCTCCAATGTCCTGTACCTGTTGTCTTCTCTTGTACTTCACTCATTTTCCAACTCTCCCTTTAGTTACTCATCTATTCATTCTCAACCTGTCCATCGTCCAGGTTATTATTTTCATTCTGATTCGGCTGTTGTTCTTCCTGCCTTGCCGGTTCATTCTGCTCCGGCCGCGGCTGGTTCTCGTTCGGTTGGTTCTGCTGCCCTGCATCCTGTGCCGGGTTATTCTGCTGTTCGTTGTTGTCCTGCTGTGGACTCTGCGTCACAATCTGCTCCACCGGAGCCTGTGCTGCCGGTGAAGTAACTGCTGCTGTTCTGTTCTGATTATCTGTTACGGTCTGTTCTTCCTCTGCCATGATATCGCCCTCGGTAGGCTGTGGCATATTGCTCTTCACAGTAAGAATCCGCGCAACTGCCTCGTCAATGCACTCCATCGGTACTGTGCCATTCTCCACCGCTTCTAACACGTTCTGATAAGCCACTGTAAAGTTATCCGACTGATAGAGCAGGTCTGCCCCTGCGAGCAGTGCCTGTACTGCCGCATCGCCATCCGGATACTGTGCCATGACTGCATCGGATGCAAGGTCTGTCGTTATGACCACACCCTGATACTGCGCCTCACTTCTGAGTGCTGCAACGGACTCTGCCATCTGTGCCGGGTCTACGGCTAAGATCACATACGGCATATCTGCCGTGATCTGTTCCATGTCCTTCGGATAGGATACCGGGTAGAGGATGTTCTCCTCATTTCCCTGCATCTGATTCTCCGTGATCACAGCAGCTAACGGTCCTGCATCATATAAGGAAGAGACTGCCAGTCTCTGTTCCCCGTCCGTACCGTTTCCGATCGCTGCAAGTAACAGATAGGTGCCGTTCACTTCCATGTTGTAGCGCTGTCCACCGGAGAGAAGCGCCCCGATCTGGGTACTGCCCTGGAAATTCGCTTTGGAATAGACAAGACCAGCAATTGGATAACGCTCTAAGGCTGCCCTTGTCCCCTGCCCTGCAATCGTCACCTGACTATTCTGTGTCAGGCTCTCCGGGCTTGTAAGAAAGAGCTGTGCCACCTTCTCTTCGTTCGTCATCGCCGCCACCTGTGCGAGCACCTCCTCTGAGAACGTCACCGTCACTTTCTCCGGCTGCGCTTCTGTCTCAGTCTCTGGAACTGCTTCCTCTGTCAGATCCACTTCTTTCTCTTCTGTGTCAGGCTTTCTTGCTGTGTAGGTCTGCTTCGGTTCTTCCGGTCCTCTGACATACTTCACCGCCCCGCATACGACCACCACCACAAGCGCAATGATTTCTGCAACAATCAGGATACTCCCTGCTCCCCTGTCCTTTTTCATGCTTTCCCCTCTTTTTTCCCTTCGCTTTCCTCTTTCTGGTAATCGTTATAGTAGTTACAGTAGTATCTGCCATAATACTTTCCATAGTGGGAATTTTCCATTTTCACTTTATTTAAAACAGCCCCGAGGATCCGGACACCGGAAGTCTCTAACTGCTCTTTTGTCTCCATAATCATGCGGCTGCCTGCCATTCCCTGTGCGATAACAAGGATTGCCCCATCGCAGTGCTTTGCCACAACTGCTGCATCGATGGCAGCACCGATCGGCGCACAGTCGATGAGCACGTAGTCGAACTGCTCCTTGGCAAACGCGATCAGCTCTGCAAAGTATCTCTTCTCTAAGATCTCCGTCGGGTTCGGCACAGACGGACCTGCAAAGATCATGAACAGCTTCGGGATCTGTGTCACGTACAGGACGTCAGAAAGCTTCTTCTGTCCGGAGAGATAATGGGACAGTCCGTAGATCTCCCCTTTTTCCGGAAGGACTGCTCCGAGCCGTCCGATCAGGACAGACTTTCTCATATCTGTGTCAATCAGCAGTACTTTCTTGCCGGACTCTGTCAGGGAACGTGCCAGCTCGAAAGAGACGGTGCTTTTTCCCTCGTTTGGAATGGAGCTTGTCAGCAAAATAGTCTTGATATCATCTCCGCAGAACTGGATATTGGTCTTTAAGGTACGCAGAGATTCTGTCAGGGTATAACCCGGTTTCTTTATATTTCGAAGTTCGATTGTTTCCATATCTTTCTATCCCCTGTTTTAAGAGTTCTTTTTCTTGTTTGATTTTTTCTTTTTGGAGTTCTTTTTTCTTCCCTCTTCTTCCTCCAATGGCAGGGACGCAAGAACAACCATTCCAAGCTTCTTCTCGACGTCTTCTGCTGTCATGATCGTATCATTTAACAGGTAGCTGATCACTACGATCGCCATCGCAAGGAATGCTCCAAGCACGATGCCCAGTGCCGTGTTCTTCATCTTGTTTGGAGAAACCGGCTTGCCATCTGCGGAACCATACTCGATCGTGGTCGGTGGGATCTGATCCATCTTGTCCGCGATGAACTCGGACACGACCTGTGCCACCTCATTGGCAATCGCCTCCGCGCGGTCCTGGTCAGTATCGGTCACTGTAATCTCAATGATACGGGAATTGGACGGGTTATTCAGGGAAATCATACCCTTCAGTCCGGCATAGCCCATGTCCAGGTTCAGATTCTCGATCACCTGGTCTAACACCGGACGGCTGACAGTCACGACCATGTAGTCGTTCGTCAGATTCGATCCTGTCTGTAAATCAGAAAGGCTTGTTGTCTCGCTGCTCTTCGTGAGCACATATAATCCGTATGTGGACTGATACTTCGGAGTGATCAGAAAGATACTCACAAGCATCGCGATCACACCTGTCAAAATGGCTGACAGCACGATCATCTTCCAGTGTGCGAGCAGTTCAAAGAACAGCTCTTTCAAATCAATTTCCATTTCTTCTTCCATATGTGGTTGCTGCATGTTACTCTCCTTTTTCTCTGTTGCTTCTATTATAAATAATATCTTAATGATGTATCATCTTGAGCGGGTTTTTGTTGAAGAGATCATCCGCGTACTCCTGCCCGTACTTCTTCAGCACATATGCCCGGCACTCCCCGAGATGGTTTGCCCGATCCTCCATATTGTGCGCATCACTGGCGATCACATCTGCCCACTGGTTCTTCAGCACCTTCTTGCAGAAACGCGAGATTCCCCAACCTTCCTTACCGAGTACACTGTCCGCATTCAACTGGATCAGTGCCCCTATCTCCTGCATCTCCTCGCAGCGTTCCGGGGCAGTAAAAAAACAGCGATAACGCTCTGCATGTGCAATCACAGGAATGTAACCACAATTGATTAACTTCTGCGTATTCTGCACAACTTTAGAATACTCTGACTCGTAGGAATATTCCGTCAATACATAATCACTGTCTGCAAGTGTGTGACATCTGCCAGACTGCATATGCTCTGCAACCTGACTGCCAACATGGTATTCACACCCTAAATATAATCCAATGCCAATCGTATCCGCCTCTTCCTCAAGCTTCTCGAAATGGGCTTCGATCTGCTCCTTCGGATAGGAAAACATGCCATGACGGTAATGTGGTGTCAGTATAATGGCATCTATTCCCTGTTTCTTTGCGGTTTTCAGCATCTGAATGGACTCTTCTATTGTATCCGGTCCATCATCCACTCCATATAATGTATGATTATGGATATCAATCATCATCTGTCTCCTGTCTTATCGCCTGTCCTCAAAACCAGCCGGAACTCTAGCCGAACGGTCAGTTGACAGTTGTAATAGAAATTCACCTTGTTAAGAATATCTTAAATTTTTATAAAAGTCAATATGCCAGCCTGTCCGTTTCCAGGAAAAAGCCGGTTTTTGTCAATTTCTGTCACTTTTGCCAAAAACGGGTTTGGAATTTCACTTTTCTTTCAAACTTTTTTCTCTTGATTTTCACAGCTGTTTTACCCCCCCCCGAAATTTTCTGACGATTGGTGGTTTTGCACATAAAAAAAGAAGCATGTCTGTGAAATTTTTCAGGTTTCACAGTTATGCTCCGTTTTCTCTATTATATTAATTTCTGTTCTGACTGCTATAATCTATTTTTTCAATTACACAGCTATGCTTTTTCGTTTTCCTGTCATAGTTGATCCCTGCTAAGATCAGGTTTCCTGTATAATCCTTCAATGCATCTGCATAGTGTCTCTCCTTAATCTGTGCAATCGCACCGGCTGCTTCTTTATCCCACTTCAGCTCTACTATCACTGCAGGTTTATCGGCATAAATCTGCCTCGGGATAAAGCACACATCTGCGAATCCTTTTCCTGCAGGCAGTTCCCTGACAACTGTATAGTATTCACGTGCGAAGTAAAAAGCAAGATGTATCGCGCAACTTAAGGAATTCTCATCATTATATTGCAAAATGGAGATTTCCTGATGTGCCTTGTCAATTCCCTCTGCCACTGTTTCAGCATCCATCTTCCACAATGCCTGAAGCAATTTTCTGGATGCATTGATAGAATCCATCACTTCATGCCAGTTCATGGTACTGATTGCATTGATGAATTCCTGCGAGACCTCTTTATTCGGAATGGATACAGTCTTATCCCTCCAACGATAGCTCAAATATCCAAGATGCACTAACAGTGTAAGGACATCATCTTTTCCCTGCATGGTAGTCATATCATTAGAAAAGGTTCCGATATTGACCGGCACACGGTTTCCAGCAAGCATGGTAATAACCGCATCTTTCAGTCCTTCAAAATTCAGCTGGATATATATTTTCAGTGCTTCGTAGGTCTCTGTCTGATTCCAGTAATTATCAAAAATTCCAGTTGTCATTGCATCCACAACCGACTTAGGGCTGTACATATGGCATGTTTTTACAGTGTTATCCCGTATCGTCACAAGCTCATATCCATCATACCAGGCTTTTGTCTCCTCGAAGCTCCTGTTGTATGCCTTACAAAGTTTCTTTACTTCCTCCTCTGTGAATCCGAAGAACTCTGACATTTCACGTGGATTTGTCATGGAGTATTCCGTAAACATGTTTAAAGCTGAATGGGATCCGTATTTCTTAATTGGAAGAATCCCTGTCATATATGCCAATGCCACATATTCCTTATCTTTCAACCACACGCGAAGAAAATCCAGATATTTTTTCTGAGCGTCTTTGTCATTCTGGTACTCCCGGAACAGGCAGTCCCACTCGTCAATCAGGATAATAAAAGATCTCCCCGTATGCGCATAAATATCCTGCATGGCAAACGACAGGTATTCCGTTGTCACATAATTCGAATAATCCTTTTTCAATTCAGCCAAAAGCCTTTTCTGAAAAATTTCCAGCATATCTTCTATATTATGTGTAATGCTTATGAACTCCTGCATGTTCACTTTTAACACATCATACTGATTCAAATGTTTGTGATAGGAAGGCATTCTGCTGATTTTCAAATTCTGAAACAATTCCCCTGTCTGACAGCTTCTGTCATAATAAGCTGCTATCATATCTGCTGCCATTGATTTTCCAAACCGGCGCGGACGGCTGACACAAATATACTTCTGCCTCGTATGAATCAGGGCATTCACCTTATCTAACAATTCCGTTTTATCTACATAGATTTCAGAATTCAGGCTCTCCTCAAATCCTCTATATCCGGGGTTCAGATAGCATCCCATACTATCCCTCCTTTTTGTTTTTCCATTACACAAAAACTGGCAATATCTCATATATCTTTCATTATATGAAATACTGCCAGCATATTCAAGTTGAATTTTTATCTCTTTCTCCCGTAATAAACATCCTTATCCACAGCCTTATCCCAAGCCGCAACAATGGTCGTACACACGGCATCGCCGGTGATGTTGACGGCGGTACGGGTCATGTCGAGGATTCGGTCGATACCCATGATGAGGGCGATTCCCTCGATTGGAAGACCGACGGAATTGAATACCATCGTCAGGGTGATGAGGCCGACACTCGGTACACCGGCGGTTCCGATGGATGCTAAGGTAGCCGTTCCGATAACGGTCAGGTAATCCATCATATCAAGGTGGATGCCGAACGCCTGCGCGGTGAAGACAACCGCCACGCCCTGCATGATGGAGGTTCCGTCCATGTTGATGGTGGCGCCGAGCGGGATGGTGAAGGAGGAAATCTTCTTCGAGACACCCATCTTCTGTGCCAGCGTATCAATGTTCATCGGGATGGTAGCATTCGAGGTTGAGGTTGAGAATGCAAATGCCATAACCGGGAAGAAGTTCTTGATAAAGAGGAACGGGTTGAGCCCGGAAAAAATCTTCAACAGTCCAAGGTACACGATGAAGCACTGCACTGCAAGTGCAAACAGGACGCAGAACATATACTTCAATAATGGAAGGAACACCTCAAATCCGATCTCAGCAAAGGTCTTCGCGATGAGGCAGAAGACGCCGACAGGGGCAAGCTTCATGACTGCCATAGTCATCTCCATCATGATATCGTTAAACTGTCCGAAGAAGTTCTTCACAATGTCAACGCGGTCTCCCATGTTTGCGAGGATCACACCGAGGATCAAGGCAAACACGATGATCGGCAGCATATCGCCGGAGCTTAATGAGCCGAAGATATTCACCGGGATGATGTTGAGCAGCGTCTCTGTGATGCTGGTTGACTGTGTCGTCTCCTGCACGGTCGAGGTGATCTGGATTTTCGACATATCGAGCCCTTTTCCCGGATTGAAGAAGTTTGCTACCGTGAGCGCTACCGTGATGGCAAGCGCGGTTGTGCACAAATAGAAGATTAACGTCTTCACACCGACATTTCCAAGCTTCTTCGTGTCACCGACCGCCATGCTCCCACACACGATGGAACAGAATACAAGCGGAACGACGAGCATGCGCATCAGGCGGATGAAGCCCTGTCCCACGACATAGAACACACCACTGACAAGGATATCGTCCACCACATAGTTAGGCGGGATCACGTAGTTGATGACCACACCCGTCAATGCGCCTGCGAGCAGGGCAAGGAAGATCCTGGTGGTCAGACTTAATTTTTTCTTCTTTTCTGTCTTATTCTGCATGGTAGAGTCCCCTTTCTGTCAGATATTCCCTTAAGGAATCCTGCCACTGTGGGAAGTCGTACACCGGAACCATGCTCATGATAAAGTTATCCAAAACCGCATAGGCCGGACGCACTTTCGAGAGTTCATCCATCACAGTAGGAACCGGCTGTAAGGTCACCTGTTTTCCAGTCATCTTAAGGATCTCCTCCGCGAATGCATAACGGCTGCAGATGCCCCGGTTCGTGGCATGGTAGGTGCCGTACTCACTTGTGTGCACAAGGTGGAGCAGGAATCTGGCAAGCTCATTTGCGCTGGTCGGGGATCCGAACTGATCGGATGCGACTGCGATCTCGCCGCCCTCTTTTGCTCTCTGTAAAAAGTTCGTGATGAAGTTGCTTCCTTTTCCATACACCCAGGTACTTCTCACGATGAAATGCTTGGATGTGAATTCCTTCACATAGTTCTCCCCGGCAAGCTTGGACTTTCCGTAAACGGTAACCGGGTTGGTCACATCGAACTCCGTGTAAGGCGCAGTACTTTTTCCGTCAAACACATCGTCCGTGGAGAGCTGTACCATCTTCGCCTGCATTTTCGAAGCGACGATTGCAAGGTTTCTTGCGCCGAGTGCATTGACTTTGTACGCCATGGAAGGATTCTCCTCACAGGCTTCAATGTCAGTCATTCCGGAACAGTTGATAATAATGTCCGGGCGGTTCATCTCCCCGAACCGTAATACTTCATCGGTATCTGTCACATCAAGGTCATCCATGTCGGTGTCTAACATTTCAAACTCTAACTTGTCTACCACATCGTTCACCGCCTGACCGATCTGTCCACGGGAACCGCATACCCAAATTTTCTGCATGTATCTTTTGTCTCCTTTAAATATAGTTTCTCAGTGTCTCATATAATACCGAAGATTCGATCGGTTTTAAAACACTGGTGTTCATTCCTGCCTCATGAATCCGCACAATACTGCCGGAGCCTGCATTTGCGGTCACAGCAATGACCGGAATCGTCCCGGCATCTGCCCTGCCGCTTCCACGGATCTGCTTCGCCGCCTCTATGCCATCAAGTACCGGCATGTTTAAATCCATGAAAACGGCGCTGTAGTAGCCCTCCGGTCTTGTTAAGAAAGCTGCCACTGCCTCCGCCCCGTTCCTCTTCCACTCCGGCCGTAAATGCACACGGGACAGATAGGCGATAAGAACCTCTGCATTGACGGCATTGTCTTCCACGACAAGAACCGGCTTTCCGCAGAAATCAAGATCCGCACAGGCGGCATCCTCATCCTCCGGAATCTGGCAGACGTCGGAGAGCAGCTGATAGATCTGTGACTGCAAGATGGGCTTCTGCAGCACATAGTCTGCCCCGGCCATCCGGATCTCGTCCGCAAACTCTGCGGAATGATAAGATGATATTACTATTTTCAAGGTATCCCTGTCAAATTTATGACGGATTTTTTCTGTAATTTTACCGGCATAGCCATCCGGAAGCTGCCAGCTGATGAAACAGAGGTCGTATCCCCTGCCTGATTCATAGGCCGCAACAAGCGAGTCCAAGATCTTCTGCTCCTCGTATTCTTCTGTATAATCAATGCCAAGCCTCGCTAAGATCGACATCATGTAGTCTGCCGCCGTCCTATCATCGTTGATGAGAAAAATGCGTAAGGAACTGTACTCGCGCTTCTCCGTCTCTACCGCCTCACCGACCGCAAGTGGAAGCCGGACCGTAAAGCGTGTTCCCTTCCCTTTCTCAGATGAGAGCGAAATGTTTCCGTCCATCTGCTCCACAATGCTCTTCGTAATCGGGAGACCGAGCCCGCTGCCGCCATAGTAAGCACCATCCTTATGCTGTTCCTGCTCAAACGGTTCAAAAACCTTCGGGAGAGCTTCTTTGGAGATACCACATCCGGTATCTTCCACGGTGAGGATCAGCCAGACTCGTCCTGCTCCGGCATCCTCTTCCTCCACAGACACCTCGACCTGTCCTCCGGCGTCCGTGAACTTGATCGCATTCGACAGCAGGTTGATGAGCACCTGGCGGATGCGCACGGAATCTCCGATCAAATATTCTTCCAGTATATGTCTCACACTGAAATGGAACCGGAGCTTCTTGGTCCTGCACTGCTCGAAGAAGAGGTCTGACACCTCGGAGATCACACTGTTTAACGGAAATACTGCTGTGTGCAAGGTAAGCCTTCCGTTGTCGATCGCCGCCATGTCTAGGACATCTCCAACAAGTGCGTGCAGATACTCTGCCTGTGCCCGGATCGTCCGGAAATCTTTCTGAGCCTTCGGATCCCTGCTGCACGCAAGCTTCGAGATGCCGAGGATGCTGTTGATCGGCGTGCGCAGCTCATGCGACATGCGCGCTAAGAACAGCTCTTTTGTCCGGTTCATCTGCTGTTCTTCTTCTAACTGTCTCTTTATCTTCTCTTTTTCCAGAATATCTTTTCTGACAATGTTGTGGACACGGTTGCGGATCACGGACGGCTTGCCCGGGGACGGGATGTACTCGTCCGCACCAAGCTCTAACGCCTCCTCCTCTGTATCTTCATCAATGGCTGTCTTCACGACGATCGGAATATCCCGCAGTGTCTCGCAGCCCTTCATCTCCCGTATCACATCAAACCCGTTCTTTCTGGGCATGAACAGGTCAAGGATGACGATGTCAACCTTCACCTTCCGCAGGATGGCAAGTGCCTCCTCGCCGTCTCCCGCCTCCAGCAGCTCATAATCCGGTGCAAATATCGCCATCAGAGACGCGCGGTTCACCTCCGTATCATCTACAATGAGCATTGTCAGTTTTTTTTCCATCTTGCCTCGTCCTCTCTGCTTTCTGTCACGTATAAAATCCCACGTTATAAAAACATTATACATGATTCTTTCCCATACCGAGGCTTTAATTCCCATTTTCCGTCAGAAGCTGACAGGAACAGAGGGGTTCTTAACATTTTGTTACATTTTTCGACACGGCAGCCGACAGAATATTTCAGGCAAACAGCATGCAGGATGCAAGGAAAAACATGCCCATATAATAGCTTGCCAGATTGAACAGATGGATCCTTATATCTCTCGTCTTATAAAAGTATAAAAACAGGATGGAAAAATCGGACGCAAAAAACAGCAGGCATCCCACTGCCACCATCACATGAAATGCATCCGGCATGCTCCACGCGACATGCACGCTCTTTGCAAAAAGGGCGGACACGAAAAAGGAGTAGATCAGGATACACGGGCGCAGCCTTCCGGTATGAAAGCTTTTGCTTCCGGTCATCACTGCGACAAGCACCACGCCGCACACCGGGAAGATCAAATCTGTCCAGGTAAATGTCTGCATGCCGCTCATCCGGTGCAAAAAAATGAGATGGCCTGCCAAAAAGGCGCAGAGCCCGGTCGCAAACACCCTTTTTTTCCGGAACTTGTTATAGAGTGCTAACAGGACATCCCCGATCAGGCAGCACAAAAAAGCCGGGAGCAGCTGAAAAAACAGGAGCGTCTGTCCACAGATCCGCCAGGAAAGGACGAGCACTGCAAGGAACGCAAGACTCTGTATCGTCTTCCGCGTGAGGTACGTCTTTTTATAATCCGGCTTTCGCACCTCGTGCAAAAAGAAAAGGAGCGCCGCCGTGTAACCGATAAGCAGAACGATAAAGCTAACCATTCTTTCTCAGTCCTTTCGGATAATGATTCTTTAAGATGCCTCCGGCAAGCTTGCCCCAGCCGAGGCTGTAACCGTCGACGGTCACAAGGTACCAGCCCTTGTCGCCTGAGAGGTTTAACGTCTGACCGTTTAAGTATGCCTTCACTTCCGGCGCTGTGCTCTCTAACGCACACACATGCTGTACCTCTTCCGGAGTGAGGGCAAGTGCTAACGCGTGGGACGGTTCGAAACGGTTTTTCTTTAAGGTGCCAAGGTGCAGACCCGGTCGCAGGACTTTTAAGTTCCGGATGGACGGCATTCCCTCCGGCATGAGGTAGAGCTGGTCGCCGAAGCGCAGGAAGCTGCCCTTGATCTGAAGATTGAGATTTTCTTTTGCGAAGGCAAAAAACTCTGCACAATCCTTCTCACTGATTCCCTTCTCCTGCCCGTTTTTGCAATAGCCCTGATAATTCGGATCATGGGTGCCCGACTTCTCTAAGACGGCGAGGTAATGCCCTTCTCCGTTCAGTTTGTGCGGCCAGAGACGGATCGTATGTTCGACTCCCTCTGCCAGGTCTTCTGCCCACTCTGCCACACCGTCCGACATGCCTTCCTTCTTCTCAACCGGTACGATGGCAAAATCCGGGTGGCGCTTTAAGAAGCGGCTGATACTGCCCTCGTTCTCTGCCGGGGCAAAAGTACAGGTTGAGTAGACAAGCCGTCCTCCTGGCTTTAACATGCCTGCCGCGCAGTCTAAGATCTCATCCTGTCTGTCGGCACAGAGCGCTACGTTTTCCGGGCTCCATTCCTCTGTCGCACCTTCGTTCTTTTTGAACATCCCCTCTCCGGAGCACGGGGCATCCACTAAGATCCGGTCGAAGTATTCGGAGAAGTTCTCCGCAAGGCGGTTCGGGGTCTCGTTCGTCACAAGGGCGTTGCGCACGCCCATCCGCTCGATGTTCTCGGAGAGGATCTTCGCACGCGCCGGGTGAATCTCGTTGCAGACGAGGAGTCCCTTCCCCTCCATGGAGCAGGCGATCTGCGTGCTTTTGCCGCCCGGGGCAGCACAGAGATCTAAGATGCGTTCACCGGGCTTAGCCCCTAAGTATTCCGCCGGAGCCATGGCGCTCGGCTCCTGGATGTAGTAGACGCCCGCCTCATGGTACGGGTGCTTGCCCGGCTGGTCTTCTGCGGTATAGTAGAAACCGGTTGCCGTCCATGGAACCGGGGTCAGGTGGAACGGATTGTGCGCTAAGAAACGCTCCGCGGTAGTCTTTAATGGGTTGATTCGTAAGGACTGATGCCTTGGGTGGTCGTAAGAGGCTAAGAACGCCTCATAGTCAGTGCCCAGCATAGCTTGCATGCGGGTGCAGAAATCTATTGGAAGCATGGTATTTTCCTTTCTATGGGTGAAGTTATTGTCTGAGGGACGTGAAACGCGATGTAGGTTGTGTTCAGGTGGGGCAGACGGTGTGTTGGCATGGAAGACACGCTCTCGCTACGTGTCGCTCGCAGCGGTACTAAGAGTGCAGGGGCAGTTGCCAGCTTTCAGGCTAGCCTGCACTGCCAGCTGCCCCTGCGCTCTAAGGACCGGCGGCTCCCCAGTGATCTTCCATGCCAGCACACCGTCTGTCCCACCTGTTCGCTAGGTTGCTTTGCGTTTCACTGTGGGTTGGCAATCCCTCTAGGATTGGTATTATGTTTTGGTTTTACATTTTTTAAGATGTTAGGAACTCAAAGTTCTTTTTTCATCTGCTGATTATTTTCATAATGTTCATTCGATTTGTTCTGTTATATTATCAGCAGTCATGAGTGATTCTCTTTTATCCTTCAGCAGTTCTTCGAACGGACGGTTCGCGGACGGCTGGGCGGTCTTTATGGTGGTCAGGTGGTCGCGCAGGGTATGGTTGGCGGTCTCTATCTCACGGCGGAATTCGCGGGCGGAGTAGAGATGGCAGCCCTGTCCGGTGATGATGATCTGCTCGAGACCATCGGAGGTGGCGACAGTGACGTGGAATTTCTGACCGTTCTCGTGGGCGAATTTCTCGATAAAGGCATCGGCGGTCTCGGCTTCTTTGGTATAGACCACTTTGATATTGTGGTAATCGAGGATCTCGGTCGGGTGTCCTTTGACGCGGTAGGCATCGAAGACGACCATGAGATGGCATTTCTTCACACCCTGATAGTTACTTAAAATATCCAGTAATCTGCCTCTGGCACCGTCGATGTTGTCTGCGGCGAGCTCGTTTAGATCGTCCCAGGCAAAGATGATGTTGTAACCGTCTACGAGCAGGTATTCTTCTTTCGAGACAGTCTTTTTCGGACGGATCGGTCCGGTCTCCCTTGGAGCGGTTATTTTCTTCGTGCCCTTCCAGCGCTTCACGGCGTCTTTTCCGTGACGGTTGGCATGGAAGGTGCGCTCTAAGATCGCGTCGATCTCCTCTGTGTCGATCCAGTGATCCGGGTCATAGTTTTTCCATTTTCCGGTCGGCTCGTTGCTCTCCTCCTCTTCGGTCTTTTTCAAGAGGCGTCCCTCCACGTGCATGTAGTCCGGTACTTCATTCCATGGGACAACAAAGCCTGCCCCGTGGGCACAGAAGACGGAACCGGTCGGGTTGGCAAGGTCCCGCTCCGGATCATATGCCATCTCTGCGATGACCTCCTCCGGATTATGGCACGGATAGTAACCGGCAAGATTTAAGGAAATCTTACCATGCCCTTTCGTGTAGGCGATCACCTCGCGCTGATAGGTACCGATACATGCAACCGGGGCAAGCCCGCGCAGGGTGGCAAGCTCCCCGTCCTGATACGGTCCTTCACATTTACCGTGCATTTTCTCGATATCGGTCATTGCCCTGCCGATCATCTCCTGTGGCACCTCTAAGAAAAATTCATAATAAGGCTCTAACAGCACGGACTGGGCCTGCATCAGACCCTGGCGCACCGCACGGTAAGTTGCCTGCCGGAAATCGCCGCCCTCGGTGTGCTTGTTATGCGCACGTCCGCCGATCACTGTGATCTTCATGTCGGTGATAGCGGAGCCTGTCAGGACACCGACATGCTCGCGCTCCTCAAGATGCGTTAAGATTAACCGCTGCCAGTTCTTATCGAGCATGTCCTCGCTGCAGTCTGTCGCAAACTCCATGCCACTTCCGGGCTCTCCCGGTTCCAACAGCAAATGTACCTCGGCGTAATGGCGCAGCGGTTCAAAATGTCCGACCCCTTCCACGCAGTCTGCGATCGTTTCCTTGTATACAATCTTTCCGGTACCGAAGGTGACATCGATTCCATAACGTTCTTTGATCATGCCTTTTAAAATCTCGATCTGCACCTCTCCCATGATCTGTGCTTCGATCTGCTGCAAATGTTCATTCCATATTATATGAAGCTCCGGTTCCTCCTCCTCGAGCTCCTTTAACTTTGGCAGCACCAGTGCCGCATCCCGATTCTCCGGCAGCCCGATCTGATACGTTAAGACCGGCTCAAGCACCGGCTGGTCCGATTCAGCCTCCACACCGAAGCCCTGCCCCGGATAAGTGTAGGTCAGTCCGGTCACGGCGCACACCGTGCCAGCCTCTGCTTCTTTTAACAGCTCAAATCTGTTTCCGGAATATATTCTGATCTGGTTGACCTTCTCCTCCCAGAGCGGATCCGCCGCACGCTTTCTCTCCTGATTCGAAAGCAGCATCTTCACAGGCAGGCTTCCTCCGGTCACTTTCAGGTAAGTCAGCCGGTTCCCGGCATCATCCCTTGCGATCTTAAACACCTTCGCACCGAACGCCTTCTGATACTCCGGCTGCATCGTGTACGTGTCATAACCGCGCAGCAGCTCCTCCACGCCCTGCATCTTAAGCGCCGACCCGAAATAGCACGGGAAAATCTTCCGCGCTGCGATCAGCTCCCTGATCTGTTCTGTCTCAACGGTTCCATTTTCCAGGTAATATTCCATGACCGCCTCATCTCCCATGGCGATCTCCTCGGCCGTATCTGCATCCTCTGGCTCCGTAAAATCAATACAGCTGTCTGAGAGCTGCCCTCTGATCTGCTTCATCAGAAGCTCCCTGTCCGTCCCCGGCTGATCCATCTTATTCACAAACAAAAATACCGGCACCCCGTACCGCTCTAACAATCTCCAGAGTGTCTTCGTATGCCCCTGCACCCCATCCGCAGCGCTCACAACCAGCACCGCATAATCGAGCACCTGCAACACCCGTTCCATCTCCGCCGAAAAATCCACATGCCCAGGCGTATCGAGCAACGTGATCGCCGTCTCCCCATAATTCAGCTCGGCCTGCTTCGAGAAAATCGTAATCCCTCTCGCCTTCTCCATCCGGTCCGTATCCAAAAAAGCATCCTGATTGTCCACCCGTCCCATCTTCCTAATACTTCCCGCTGTATATAAAAGCCCCTCCGACAGTGTTGTTTTTCCTGCATCGACATGGGCTAAAATTCCTGTTATAATTCTTTTCATGTATCTCTATTCTCTTTTCCTAATATTCTATCATTTGCCTCTTCATCAGCCTATAAAAAACATTTTATTTTTGTGCATCACTTTTTAATATATAAAATCTCTCCCCTATTTTTGTGTACAACGTCTATCATTCTCTCAGTTTCTAAAAGCGAAACTCGTCCATAACCTGTCGAAGATTGTGAAATGAGGGCAGGGATACTGGAAGACCTTGGGGAGCCGCCGGTACTTAGGTCGCAGACATGGTTATCAGGTCATGGCTTGCCAGGATCCTGATGACCG